>JBCDHN010000054.1:0-8995 GCA_038749915.1 Verrucomicrobiota bacterium
CCCGGCACCCAAGACGGCTCAGCTTACTCCGGCTCCCAAGGCTCCGACTGGAGCGAGAACCATTCCCCTGGCGAAAGCCCCGGGTGCTGGTCCCGCCACCCCGGCTCCAGGAGCTGCAACGCCGCTTCCCAAAGCTACGGTGAAGCTGCAGAAGACCCAGCCGATGTCGAAAGGAGCGCCGACCACCGCTCTCAAGCCTCCCTCTGCTGCCGGTGGTGCTGCTGCCGCTTTTGATGATGACGAATACGAATATGAGGAATATGAGGAGGAAGCCGGCTTGATGCCGTTTGCCGTCATCGTGCTGATTCTTGCCGTCATCGTTTTGCTCATCGAGCTCTTCACCAAATTTAGTGGGTCTTAAACTGTTAGCGTTCCACCTCTGAAGTTATGCCATTTGCCCTCATAGTACTTCTTGTCGCCCTCGCCGTTCTCTTGATCGAGGTGATGACCATGCTCAATTCCTAAGGCGGCATATTTGTCCTGAGCGATTCTCAGCGGCAAAGCCTGTCACTGTGCCTTGACAGGGACAAAGTTCTCATGGACATGGTCCTCGCGTCCGGATTGTAAGCTGGATGAGACTGAACCGACTCAAGACCATGGCTAATTTAATTGAACTTAATGCAGACAACTTCGCGGAAGAAGTGGAACAAAGTGAGGTGCCAGTTCTCGTGGACTACTGGGCATCCTGGTGTGGCCCCTGCCGCATGATATCGCCAATTCTTGAGGAAATTTCCGACGAAGTTGGGGACAAATACAAGATCGCGAAGGTGAACGTTGACGAGCATCAGGACCTCGCCGCCAAATACGGCGTTCGCAGCTTGCCAACCTTGCTATTTTTCAAAGGTGGCGAAGTGAAGGACACCGTGGTGGGAGCAGGGACTCCCAAGGCTGGCCTGCTTCAAAAGCTTGAGGCAATCGCCTAGTCATTTTTCATTCCCCACTACGAATCTTTTTCATAAACACCTGTGAGAGTTGGTGATCCAGCCTTCACAGGTGTTTTTGCGTCCTGAAACGGGCTGATTCAGAGCGAGGGAAGGGGAAAAATAGAAAAAGGAAACGGGCGCGCCTCTCAGGGAGGCACGCCCGTAAGCCACGCGCACAATTCAACACTTTTTTGAAGAACCCGATTTCACTGAAGGGGCTTGCGTCCAATTCGGTGTTCCTCGGGGAAATTCTCAGCAGGTATCCCGGCTCACCCGGTTTTTGCTGCTTTCACCTATCAAAGCGAGGCGCCTCGAGCCTTTTGTCTAAAAATGTAGCGAATTCGGAAAAAAAGTTTTCGAAGGGCTTAGAGCCAGACATTGCTGCCTGCCACATCCGGATTCCAAGGCTTGGCGGTGTTTCGAAGAACTGCCTTTACCAACGGGGCGCTCAGGTCAGGATACTGGGAGAGAAGTCTGGCTATCAGGCCACTCATCCTCGGGGCTGCATAGCTGCTGCCCGTAACGGTTTTCCAACCTCCATCGAGCCACGGAACGGGAACTTTTTCTCCTCGGGCGAAGAATTCCACCATTTGCCCCTGACGATAGTGAAAGTCGTCCCCATCAATTCTCCCCATGTTCACGGCAATGACGCTGGGGAAGTGGGATGGCCATTCGGCACGGGTGTAGTTCGTATTATTGCAGGCTGTCACCACATGGACATTCTCCAGATAAGCCTTGTCGATCCACGTTTTGAAGTAGCGGAAAATAGATGGCCTGGCGGGTGTCCCAAAACTGCAATTGACGATTTGATAGCCTCTTTCGATGGCTGCTTGAACTGCGGTTTGCAGATATGCGGCCTTTCCTGCGGTCTGGCCTTCGGTGACTTGGAGGACCTTAAAGCTTCCGAGCTGAGCTTCGGGGGCAACTTGATGGATGAGGTGGGCGATCGCCGTTCCGTGACCAAAGGCATCGCCGCCTTTGTCTTCTTCAATTTCGACTCCCAGGTCAGTTTCGATCACGGCAAATCGATCGGCAATCGACACGTTCTCCAGAACGGGATGAGAGGTATCGATTCCCGAATCGAGTATCGCGATCTTGATGCCTTTGCCCGTGCCTTTTTTCAGCGCCGTGCTGGCCTGGGAGGGAGAGATCCAGGGGAGATTGGGCTCAGACATAACGACAAATGACTATTCTTCTTCAGATTCGCGGATCGACTCCATGAGCTGGCAGTCGACAAGTCGTTCCAGGACGATCGCAGAGTGTTGGATCTCGTTCAAATCGCTCACTTCAAACTCCCCTTCTCCCAGCTTCACGCAGGAGATCACGCCGCGTGCATGATTCGCGAAAAAGAAAGGGACCGCAATCATGGCTGCCGTAACCTGATGCATTGCCTTATCGATGGTCTGGTCATGCGTTGCGTTTTTGAAGACTTCATTTTCACAGAATGGCTGGCCACTGTGAAATACCATGCTCACGACCCCACGTCCGAGAGGTTGGCGAACGTTGGAAACAAAGTCAGCCGCATTTGGCCCACTGTTGAAAATGGGGATCAGGTTCTGGTTTGTCAGGTTGGCAATCCAGAGCGTTCCTTCATCAGCTTTGACGCGGTTGAATCCATTGATGAGAACGCGGCGGGCAACGCCGTCAAATGCCTCAGACAGGCATTGGGCTGCCGCAGCTTTCCCTGCGTGTTCGAACTTTCGGTTCAGTGAATTCATGATTGGCCCTGACCGCACAATGTGAGGGAAGAACGGGACTCCCTGCAACCCCTCACTTCACCTTTATCAAACTGCCAGCCGGCCAAAGTGCGCCGGGAGGTTGGGAGGGTGGACGCTTACCTCCCGGCGCTAGGTTGGGCAGAGATATGTGGGAACCGCCACATATCGGGGTTCACATGGAAAAAATGTGGCCGTGTTGGCCGGCCGAGACGCCACCTAGCGTTTCGACCGGCCATCGGGGCCTGCTGTATTGGGTGATCTCAACCTGGATCAGTCACCTGACTTCCAGGAAAAAATGATGGGTGTGTTGGGACCGGGATTTAGATTTGCTCGCATTCTCGGCTCTTTTGATCAACAACTACGCTTTTTGTAATCTCGGCATGCTATTAAGCGCAAGTGCAAAGTAAGGAAAATATCCACTTGATCAGAAATTGATCAAAATGGCTGGGTTTTGAGTAGAAACTGTCAGCTCCGACTGCGGTTTCTTCCTTCATGACAAACAAGCTCTCACCCTGTCCAACCTGCCACCGTCGTCGCTTCCTGCGGCAAGCCAGCATGGGCGCGGCTGCCTTCTTCACCGTTCCCGGCGCGTTTGCTGACGCGCTCTCCAAGACCCCTTTCCAAACCGAGGGACCTTTCTATCCTGACCAATTGCCATTGGACACCGACAACGATCTCATTTTGATCAATGACTCCATTGATCCTTCAATCGGGGAAATTGTGCACTTGTATGGCCAGGTTTTTGACATCAGCGGAGAACCGGCAAAAGGAGCTGTGGTTGAGGTCTGGGAAGCTGACGCGAATGGAAATTACATTCACACCCAGGGCGCAGCGAAAGGGACCCAACGGGACGAGAACTTTCAAGGTTATGGCCGGTTCCTGACGGGGAGTGACGGTCGATACTATTTCCGAACGATTAAACCCGTTCCCTATGGTCCGAGGACCCCTCACATTCACATGGCCGTTAACCGCAGTGGAAAGCGGGTATTAACGACTCAGTGCTACGTGAGAGGCCATGAGCTCAACCAAACGGATCGCATTTTGAACTCAGTGACGGATTCAAAACTGCGGCAGTTGTTGATCGCTGACTTTCTTCCCGTGGAAGGATCTGAAACGGGTGAGCTGACAGCCCAGTTTGATCTGGTGGTTGGAGTGACGCCGGAAGATCGTGAGAAGGACCGCGGGCGACGCGGACCCGGCACCGGCTTTCGTCCGACGGGGAACCGTCCGCAGCCTCAATAAAGCGGATGCCGGGAATCAGGCTCCGAAATACTCCCAGGCTGCGACAGCCAATCCGATAATGACCGCGAGACCGCCGGTCGCGGTTTCAGTGCTCAAAGACACGAAACCCATGATTGCTCCAATGACGGCAAAAATGATGGCGAGGGTATGCCAGAACCGGTCTTTGGTGAAACTCAGTTCGAACTTGCTGTCTTCGGTGACATGGCGTTTGAGGCGATCGACAGACTCTTTCACGTCGCTGGCAAAGCGTTCGGTTGTGGACATCTGCTCTTTCTGAATCACGGGGATGGCTGCAAACACGAGGCTGAGGATGGCAACCAGAAGACCAAGTTTTCCAAAATTCATGGTGATGGTGTAAGGATTTTCGGTTGCCACGCAACTTCCAAGTCCGAAAATGCGCCATTCCCGCAAAGGGTAACAACTCCTGCTATGAAAAACGCGATTGCTCTTCTGTTTGGTTTTCTCCTCGTTTCAACGCCGATCTTTGCCGGCGACACGATTTACGATTTCACGGCCAAAAGCATCGATGGAGCGGACGTCGCAATGAAGGATTACTCAGGGAAAGTTCTCCTCATCGTGAACGTTGCTTCCCAGTGTGGCGTGACCGATCAGTATGTCGTGATGCAGGCCATGTATGAAGTTCTTAAAGACTCCGGATTTGTCGTGATGGGGTTTCCTTCCAATGATTTTGGCGCTCAAGAGCCCGGTTCCGATGGGGAAATCAAAGCGTTTTGCGAAACCAACTACGGCGTTACCTTTCCCATGTTTGCCAAAACTTCCGTGAGTGGTGATGCTCAGACACCGCTTTTTCGCTTTCTTACTGAATCTGAAAATCCGGACGGGGCTGGACCGATCGGTTGGAACTTTGAGAAAATCCTCGTGGGCAAAGATGGAAAGGTGGCTCGCCGATTCAAAAGCTTTCACGAGCCTGATGATCCAGCCCTGATTAAGGCGATCAAAAAAGCGCTAGCGGCTGGATAATCCATTTCCTGGTTTCGTTTCCGAGCTGTTGGCTCCAAAAAGGAGCGAAGAGGCGCTTTTCACCAACGGAACAGTGGATCGTCCCAATGTGGCCACGTGTGTTTCCTGCTCACGCTAGGGCAGATCTGAATAATTCCGCGTAAAACACGCCTTTCTTGGAGAGAATCCGTTGCGGATTTCCGAATCGGAAGACGGATTTTAATAAAATTGCAGAAATTTGTAAATTTTATTGATATTTAATCATACCAAATTAAATTTCCTTACTGCCAAGACAATCCCCAGAACGTCTACTTTTTCATTCCATTATGCTTTCTCAGTCCATGCCAAATTCTGTCTCTTTCCGGCAAGAAAATCCGTTGCGCCAATTGGCTCAACTCTCGATCCAAGTTCAAACCGGAGCGAAAGATTTGGTAGGTTATGAGCTTCTGCTGGGCGAGGAGAACATCTCCTATGTGCATAGCGGGGCCGAGAGCATGGTGGAAACAGTTCAGAATTTAATCCGTTGCTGCGGCAGTAATGGCTCGGAGGGAAACCCGCTCATGTCCCAAGATGTGAGGCACGATCTTCGCAATCAGGTCGCGGTGGTCAAAGGTTTCACGGATCTGATGAAAATGGATCTGCCAGCCGAGCACACCGTGCAGTCCATGCTTGGAGGATTGAGTTCGAAAACCAAAGAATTCGTTGAGGTCCTCGACTCCATCAAGATGCAGGTTGAGGACATGAGCGTTCAGGAGTCATTGCCGATGGCGAGCTGACCTCGCGTTAGCCCACAATAATACCGCTGGCTTTCCGCTCGGATTCTTTCTCGAGAAGCGGAATTTGGACTCCAGTCTCCAGAACCTGAATTCCGAGATCTCCGATCTTGCTGAGGTTGAGCCCTTCGAACAACTCATGCTCGGACGCCATCAGTTTGAAGACGTCTTCGATCATGTAAAGCCCATTTGAGCCGGTCACTCCCTGAGTGATGTCGCGGAGGATTTCCCAATCATCATGGGACTGGCCGAAGGGCTCGATCGCCCGATTGAGGCGTTGAAGTCGGCCTGCCACGTTGATCATGCTCCCACGCTTTTCGGCCCAGCTTGCACCGGGAAGAACGACGTTCGCGAGGTCCGCCATTGGATTGGCGAGCAGGTGAGTCAGGAGAAGAAAATCCAACTTCTCGAGCGTTTCCCGGCTCCACCCTGATCCAAGCAGGTCTTCGCCGAAAACGAGAAGCGTGCGGATTTCTCCACTCTCGATACCGGACTGAATTGCGGGAAGCCTCGAACCGGGTTCGTTGATTCCGAGAATAGCTTTCGCTCCGTTGGTGTTGGGATTTCGATCTGCAGAAATCAGGTAGCCATCCGTTTCCTCGATATGTGGAACAATGTCGATTTGGGTTGCCCCCAATCCGTTGGCTAACCTCCTGAGCATGAACAACTCCTCGTTGGTCATCTTTCCGGATCCGACAATGGCGATGGATTTGCCATCGGCATTGCTGAGTTCCAACTCGATCTTTGCCAACGCATCTCTCCAGGTGGCAAGTTGGTGCTTTCCGTCTTTCTTGATCATCGGATCAGAAAGGCGATCCGGAGAATCCACGTAATGGAAATTGAGGCGGTGGGAGTCGGGAATCCAGCAGGAATTCACGTCGTTATTCTCGCGCGGCGTAATCCTGAAAATCTTTTCCTCCCGGGAATGAATCAGGATGTTGGTGCCCGTTCCGCAGTTGACGTCGATCGATGGAGTCTCCTTGAGGAACCATACCCGCATCTGAAAACGAAAATCGTTGGAGGTAAGCGCCCCCACCGGGCAAATGTCGGCGGTGTTGAGCGAGTAGTTGTTGGCCAACTCCTTCCCTGGAGCAACGGCCAGCGTTGTGTGGCTGCCGCGTTCTGTGAATCCAAGCACCGGATCCTCCACAATTTCGTCGCAGAAGCGGATGCATCGGCTGCACATGATGCAGCGCTCATCGTCAAGGGTAATGCGCGGTCCGATTTCAACATTCTTCGGCTTCTGAACTTTTTGCTCCCGAAATCTCGATTCCCCATTGCCGTGTTCGACGCTGAATTCCTGCAGACGACATTCGCCGGCCTGATCGCAGATCGGGCAGTCAAGGGGGTGATTAATGAGGAGGAACTCCATCACTCCCTTGCGGCATTCCTCAGTCAAAAGGCTGTCGGTCCGAATCCCCATCCCATCAGCAATGGTGTTGGCGCAGGCAATCGCGGGGCGCGGAATCCATTGGATTGGCATATGGCCTTCCTCATCGGGCTCCGGAGGGTCTTCGCCCGGGCGCGGTCGGGGAGGCATCCCCATTTCCACCAGGCACATCCGACAATTTCCCGGGCTGCTGAGTTTGGGGTGGTAGCAGTAGTGAGGCACCTCTTTGCCGACCTCTTTGCACGCCTCAATCATCCGAGTTCCCTTCGGAAACTGGTGCCATTCCCCGTCAATCTGGACGTTGAACATGGGGATTTCTGAGGGCTGGTTTGGGTCGGCGGCGGCCATGTTGGAAATACCTTCAAACTCACGATGCGACAGGCAAAAACAGCGGCAACCTGAATTTGTGAAATTTTTCACAAAGTCGGTTTGATCCTTTCCACTGCCTGTATTCGAGTGCGCTTCAAGCCTTCGTCACCAACCATGATGCCCACCCTTCTCAGCGATCTCGCCGGCAACAACACCTATGTGGTGGAGCTGGTGATCCTCGTCCTCATTCTCATTGCGATCTTCGCCCTCCTCTTCCTGAACGAAGAGTCTGATGAGCCGGAGTCTCCTCACTCAGACGAAGCTGATCCCAGCCCCCAGGAAGAAGAAAAAGTCGATTCGCCGGGCGAGGCGGAAGAAGCGAAGGCCGAACCAAAGCAGGATCCAGTCGAGGCGAGCGGCTTGTCCAAGCTCTCCAACACCCGCTCGGACAAGGAGCTTGGCCTGATTTTTGAGTCGGCGCCTGAACTGATCGATGATCTCACGAAAATCAGCGGGGTGGGGGATGTTCTCTGTGGGAAGCTCAACGAATTTGGGATCTATCGCTTTGAGCAAATTGCGGCTTGGGATGAAGCCATCATCGCGGAGTTCTCCAAGCGCCTTTCCTTCAAAGGGCGGGTTGAGCGGGAAAAGTGGGTTGAGCAGGCTGGGAAGCTGGCCGGCGAAGAACGCAAAAACTGACGAGCGGACGGTTGGGCTTATAATGAACGAAGCCCCCGTGGCTTGTGACCACGGAGGCTATGCGTTCGTTATGTTTCGAGTTGCCAATCTTGGCGAAATTCTAGCGGTAGAGATGGGGACGGAGCTTCCGAACCCGGGTCTGAAGCTCAGATTTCGGAGCCTTTTTCGCGAGGTGCGCCCAGTGTTCCGTCACGGCAGGATTGCGCCACATCGAGGCGATCCCGTTCTGAAGCGCGTTCGCATACCGTGCCATGCAGTAGCGATGTCCCGCCTGAGCCCCGAGGCGATAGTTGTTGGTGGCGGCCCGAAGATCGATTTTTCCGCCAAGGCCTTTCTCAAGCATCATGGCCAGCTCTTGGTAGGCGTTGGTGTTTCCGGCGTCGATTGCGAGTTCGAGCAACGTCCGTGCCTGGAGATAATCCTGCGTCAGGCCGCCATGGCCATGAAGGAAGAATATTCCAAGGAGATACTGCGCCCGAGGGTCCGCAAATTCATCCACTCCCTGGTTGAGAAATGGAACAGCCATTCGGGCCTGATTGCTCAAAAAGTGGTGTTCGGCCGCAAAGTAGGCTCCATCGCGGCAGCCTTCCCGCGCTCCTCTTTCAAACCAGCGAATCGCGGCGCTTGCATCCTGGTTCATCATTCCGATCGAAGTCGGCAGTGAGGAGCCACTGGCTTTGATTTTCTCGATCCACAGTTCCAGCTCATTTCTGGCAAGAGTTGGATGGAGTCCCTGAATTTGCTGGAAGCTTGTGGAGAGCTGAATCTCAAGATCGAGTTCATCAGTTGGATCCAGTTCGCGAATCAGCGCTTTCAGAGGAAGCTGACTTGCGGGAGCAAGGGAGGTCGCTGCCGAAGCGGCCACAGGCGTCAGGCTCGTTTTGGGGACGGTTTGTCCAGCGGTTTCGCCCATTGATCCGGCATAGGGAAAGGAATCGGAAACATACGGCGAAGCCTCCCAATGCCTACCGAGGAACGTGA
>JBCDHN010000055.1:0-8993 GCA_038749915.1 Verrucomicrobiota bacterium
CAACAGATTACAATCGGCGGCCGACTGTTCAGGAGTCGCAGTTCGCGGCACTGCCCCCCAGGCCAGATGGAGTATCGCATGAAACCGGGCAGCCACTTCCGGACGGCAAAGGCGATCAAAGGTAATCGAAGTGGAATCCACTTCTGATTTGCGCAGGACGGAAGTTAGCTCGTGCTCAGCCGACCACACTGGACACGCCCTTAGGGCTTTCCCCAGTCTTCCATTCGCTCCAGTAATTGCGATTTCCGCCATATATTGAATCCCATCGAATATCCAAAGTCCTTCGCCTCAGACTACGAACTGCAGCCTCCAAACGGATTTCAGCCTCCACCCGGTGGCGGGCCGGGGGCGGTACCCGAAGAGGTAATGAAACCATAGCCCCCCGAGATGATTCTTCGGACGGGAGCACCGGTGTCAGGGTGCTTTCGCAGCGGAGGATCACTCATGCTCTGACGAACTTCGAATTGAATCGGAGCTTCGCTGCAGCATTCAGGGATGGTTTCGTAGACGTAAGTCGGCATGACCCACAAAGGTTACTCCATGGGATGGGCTTTGAGCAAGTCCGCCGGGCTGTAGAATTGCCCAGGCTGCCGGTCCGCCGTTTCCTTGCGGATCTTTTTCACGATTTGGGGCTCCACAACTGATGCCTCGTTTCCGAAGGAATTGCGAATGTAGGTCAAAACGCCGGCAATTTCCTCATCACTGAGAATTCCGGAGAACGGCGTCATCGGAGGAACCCCCTGGCTTGGGTCATAAGTCTTGCCATTGACTTCAATTGGCCCCCACAAACCGTGAAGCACCAGCTTGATGAGGCGCTCTTCGCTTCCACTTACCCAGGGATTCTTGGTGAGAGGCGGGTAGATATTGGGAACGGCTCCAACTCCGTCGGCGCCATGGCAGGTTTCACAGTGCGCATCACGCGCATAAACCTCCTCACCAATTTTCCAAAGATTCTTCTCTACGCTGGTGAGACGGCTCGGAGCCTTGGGTTTGGGAGCTTCTTTCGCTTTCAGTTCCAGCTTCCCCTGAGTGAGCAGTTCAGCATTTTTGTTTCCGCCGAGGTCAAGCCCTTCCGCATCGTCCTTGAGGGTCCAATAGGCGGCTTCGATCGACGGCCCCATCCATTTGTCGAAGGGTTGGCGGATGGCTTCCAGCAGAATTTTGGCACCATCCTCGTTGTCGAGCCAACTGGCCGCGACAATCGCTTCGAGGCGAACCCGAGGGTGCTCGTCTGCCGCAGCTTCCAGAAAGAGTTCGTTGCTGTTGGGCACTTGCTCGTGAGCGAAGCGAAGCAGGTCTACCGCGGCGGAACGTACTTGATGCCGACTATGGTTCAAGGCTTGGGTCAGTATGTTCTGATCCACTTGCCCCTGGGCCCAGGTCGCCCAAAGCCCTTCGAGAAGATGTCGGCCATGATTGGGATCGCTCGGGCTGAGGCTGGCAACCCATTTGCGGACGGCGGGAATGACCTCGGCTGCCGAATGTTCACGAAGCTCCCTGCGGGTGCGATACCGGGTGCGGTATTCATGGGCCTTGAGGTTTTCGAGGAGCTTGGGAATCGGCTCACCATCGATCTTGGCCGGCTCGGCCAAGGGACGGGAAGGATAGGTCAGCCGATAAATGCGGCCAAACTGGGAATTGCGGTTGGGGTCGCGGGCCGAGTGCTGCATGTGACCGATGAGCGCGTTGTGCCAATCGACGATGTAGAGGGAACCGTCCGGAGCAAATTCGAGGTCGGCCGGACGATAGTTTCCGTCATCACTGCGCACAAGATCCTGCCGATGGCGTCCTTGGAATCCGGATCCATCCTCCAGCATCGTGTGCTGTTTGGTGCCGAGGAAGCCAATCGTGTTGTTGAGCAGGTAGTCCCCCTGTACGCTTTTCGGAAAGTGACCGCTGGAGACAAACTCGCCGCCCGAAGTCGGACGGACCTTGTGAGTCGTGAATTGCTCGGTCTTTCCGATTTCCATTCCGTGAGGAATTTTTGCGCTGACAGCGGTCATCCACCAGTTGGCGCCCCCGGAAGCATCACCCAGGAAATCCTGACCATACTCGTCGAAGGAAACCGCCCAGGGATTGGAATAGTCCGATTGCGAGTGACGGGTCAGCTTCCAGGAATGCGGATCAAACCGCCAAACCCCACCATCTGTCATGCGCTGAGGACCATAGGGAGTCTCGACCTGACTGTGAAGGAAGCGACCCTCACATAGATAGAATGCGCCGGACGCATCTGCACAATATGCCGAAATCGCGTGGTGCGTGTCGTGCGAGTCGAATCCATCCAAGATGCGGGTGCGTTTGTCGGCGACGTCATCCCCATCGGTATCTTCCAACAACAGCAGGTAGGGTTCTTCACTAACATAGACACCTTCAGGCGCCAACTCGAAGCCGATCGGGACGTGGAGACCTTCGGCAAACACGGTTCGCTTATCGGCCCGGTTATCCCCATCGGTGTCTTCAAAAATCAGAATCTTGTCATTGGGGCGTTCACCGCCGGGAAGATAATGCGGGTAGCTCGGCACGGTGGAAACCCAGAGCCGCCCCTTTGCGTCGAACGACATCTGAACTGGGTTTTGAAGCAGCGGGAACTCTTTTTCTGAGGCAAACAGCTCCATCTTATAGCCTTCCGGCAACTGAAACCGCGACATTGCCGCCGGCGGATCGAGATATTCGATCTGACGCGTGTAGTTGGTGATGACTTCGCTCAGTTTCCGAGTTTGAGAGTCATCAACCGCCTTGTCCTTGCCCTGGGCAATCGACCAGATTTTTTCATCGCGCAGGAATCCCATCTGACGAATTTTCTCGATCTCTTCAGGGTAATTGACGTTGCCATATGGAGCCCATCGCCTCCCCCAAACGTGCACCCCGTTCAGCATCCGATAATCATTGTGCCAAAGCCAGTTGCGATCGAGGATCGCCTCACGCAGCTTCGCGAGCTGTTCAGGCTTACTTTTCAGGGCAATCGGTCCAAAGAGCTTTTCAGCAAGCAAAGGCGCCAGCAATTCGTAGCCTGCAGAATTGAGGTGGCAGCCGTTAAGGGTTAGTTGCGAACCCTCCACCGAGAACCATTCCTTCGTGACCGAGAAGAGATCGATTCCCCCAACGTTTTTCGCTTTCGCGACCTCAAGAATCACTTTCGAATACGCCTCAAGACGCTGATTCTCGGCATCGCCAGACGGCAGGTAGTAAGCATCACGGCGGTCTTCGAACGCAAATGGTGTGGCCAAGACCAGTTTCGGCGCAGACTTTCCTCCGTTGTAGCTGAGGCTCAGGGTGTGATCGACAAAAGCGCTGAGCTCGGCTTTGAAATTGGCCAACCCGGCCATTCCATCGAACGATTCGCTATAGCCGAAGAACGCGACAATCGTGTCCGCCTTCAGATCGGTGAGCCATTCGTCCGGATAAGGATAATGACCATTTCCCGGCTTCAATCCCGGAATGTGCGTCTGCTTATCCGGATGAAACTTCTCCGCGCCCGGAAAAGCCCATGGAGTGTCACGAGCAGAATGCGCGCGAAACCCGGGGGTATCCGCCGGGTGACAAATGTTGCGGAAGAACAGCGCTTTATCGGCGAAATGCGCGAACAACCGGGTTTCGAAATGGCCTTCGTGAAGCATGCGCTCACCGAGGCTGTTTCCAATGAAGATGATGCGTTCGCCTTGCTTGGGCTTGAGCGGAAGGGAAACTGGCGCCGCAGGTTTGGGAGCCTTTCCAGGCTGCTCGTACTGGGGACGTTCCGTCATCCCTTCTTGCATGGGCTTCTTGGTTCCCTTCGGTTCCTTCATGGTCATGGCAAGACCGGTCGCGGTGCTTTTGCCAAGCGCGAAACTCTCGGCGGTGAGTTTCAACCCGTCGTAATACTCCTTGGGATTTCGAGAGTAGAAAGTGGGCTGAAAACGATCAACCGGCTTCACGTTGGCGGCCGGAGGAACTTCCAGCCCAGCCAGATGAAACACCCCATTCACCATGATTCGACGAAGACTCGTCGTTTTGAAATCGACGGACGATCCTATTGTGCTGGTGAGCGCCATTCCCTTCTTCCCGCTCGGTGCAGTGTACTCCTTCAGCCAAACCGCCGCCTGGAGTGGATCGTTCTTTTCGCGCACATACCTGGAACTGGGATCGAGCGATTCAATTACCGCGCCTCTTACCAGAATGGTCGCATTTGCTTCATCCAGATTCCGGGTTCCATAAACATCGCTCGCGGCGAAAAACATGTCATCCACATCTCGAAGCACAGGATGACTCGAGTGCTTCTGGACGATGATGCCGCGCGTTGCCTCTTTCTTGTGCTTCCCATGATGCCCGGCCCACTTCTCTCCGAGAAAGTTGAGTCCAAAGTTGTTCCAATCGACACCGCCCAAGGTCGACTTCGTCTTGAACGCGTGCGTCGCCGTGCGAAGTCCGATGATCGGCTTGCCTGCATTGACGAAGTCGAGGATGTGCTGAAGCTGCGGCTCCGGGAGGTCACGAAATCTGGTGTCAAGGATCATAACGTCGGCTGTCCTCAAGGCCGCCAGCCCCGGGATGTTGCTGTTTACCTCCGGATTGATATATCCAGTCGCTGGATCGATCGCGAAGCAGACCGTTGTTTTGAATCCGTGATGTTGGGAGAGGATTTTGGCCAGCATGGGCCCTGTCTCCTCGGATCGATATTCCTCATCGCCAGTGACGATGACCACATGTTTCCCCTTTCCGGGGCCTTCATCGCCCTCGAGGACGAGTGTTTGAGCCGATGCCAGCAGTGGCAGGGCGAGAATCAACAATAGAGGTAAGCGCATGAATCTAGGGACGGGTTTTAAAGCGTCGTAAAGACCTGAAAAACCTCACTCTTGCGATAAATAGATAAGATTCAACCGCCCACCTTCAGTTTCGCTTATGAAGCGAAGCACCCGCCCGAACCAGACACCCACTCGAACCCGACCTACCGGCTGGCCACCAACACCATCGAACATTCGTCGTTTCCGGTGATGCAGTTGTCACAATCGTAATCCAGGGCCTGGAAGACTCGAGCAAAGCTGTGCTGAGATTTTGCGGAAGCACTGAATTCGATCCAGCTGATGTGGTTATTCGCGTCGCAATCACATTGGGCAAAGTCTCCCAATCCATCCCGCTGCTCAGGAACGGAAACCCACTCTGCCCGGGTCAGTTTTCCGTCTGCGTTTCCATCCAACAACCGAAACTTCATCCCCAACAACACGTTGCGCATTTCGGGCTTGGTTACTGCGCCGTCGCTATTCTGATCAAATGCCCGGATAAACTGTTGAACCTGGCTTGGTTCCGGGCCGCCTGCATGGCTTGCTCCAAGCAAGCAGATGCTGATGATGATTGTTGAGAAGAAGGTGGATGTTTTCATGATGGTGAAGTTCGGAAGATTGTTGGAACTGGTTCTAAATCAGGAGACAACCAGCACCCATCGGATTGCGATCTCCACCCTCACAATCTTCAACAATTCTTCGTCACTTGCATCTGTCAGGACTCACTTCTTGCAATTCGCGCCTTGGTGCCGCTTTCATCAATATTCACCAGCGAAATTCGAGTCTCAAAGAGCACCATGTCAGGCTCGCCATGACGCCGTGTGCCGTAAACACTGACCTTGTAGTGCACGGAACTGTTTCCCAGCTTCTCGCGGGCGATGCTGAATCTCAGGATCTCGCCATTCTTCACACCATGCCGAAACTCGACATTGTCGAGCGCGATGGTGACAAAACGATTGCCGGGAAAGTCCAGATTTGCCGTAATGTAGGCGAATTCGTCGATCCACTTCAGCATGTATCCGCCGAAAAGCTTGCCGTGATGATTGAGGTGCTCAGGAAGTACGAGTTTGAAATGATCCATCGCTCAGGTTGCATCGTCGCCCGCAATTGTCCAGACTGACGAATGACCGTTGGAGTCCCCAAAGAGATCAAGGAACAGGAAAGCCGGGTCGCCATGGTACCATCCGGGGTGAGGCAGCTGACCAGCCGCGGACATCGCGTTGTAGTCGAGACCAACGCAGGCATTGGAGCTGATTACTCTGACGAAGAGTACCGCCAGGCAGGAGCCGAGATTCTCGACGCTCACGAAGACGTCTTCGCGGAAGCTGAGATGATCGTCAAAGTGAAGGAGCCGTTGACGGACGAACTGAACCTGCTCACCAAGGACCACATTCTCTTCACTTACCTGCATCTGGCCGCGAGCAAGAAGCTGACGGAGCTCGTCCTGAAGAGTGGTTGCACGGCGATTGCCTATGAAACGGTCAGCCTCGGGGGGCGACTCCCGCTGCTCGAACCCATGAGCGAAGTAGCCGGCCGGATGTCCGTCCTCGTTGGGGGCTATCATTTGGCAAAACACGCAGGAGGTCGCGGAACCCTGCTCGGAGGTGTCCCCGGTGTGTTACCCGGTCGCGTCGTCGTTCTGGGCGGCGGAACCTGCGGAGTCAATGCGGCCAAGATCGCCACCGGCATTGGTGCTCAGACCACGATTCTGGAAATTGATCACGCTCGAATGCGCTTTCTCGACGACACGCTTACGGCTCAAACGATGTATTCCAGTGAAGCGGCTCTCTTGGAGCTCCTTCCCCGAACCGATTTGCTGATCGGCGCGGTGTTGGTTCCGGGTGCCAAGGCGCCCAACCTGGTGACGCGGGAGATGCTCAAACTCATGCGAAACGGAACGGTTCTCGTCGACATTGCGGTGGACCAAGGCGGCTGTATTGAAACGACCCGTCCCACCACTCACGAAGATCCCGTTTTTGTTGAAGAAGGGGTGATTCACTACTGCGTGGCCAACATGCCAGGAGCCTTCGCCCGAACTTCGACGCAGGCCCTAACCAGCGTCACGTTCCCCTACGTGCAACTCCTTGCCTCACAAGGCCTCAAGATTGCTTGCGAACAACGACCGGAATTGATCGAGGGCATCAACGCGCAAGGCGGCAAACTCACTTATGTCGGAGTCGCCGAGGCGCACGACATGAAATGGAGCAAGCCCGAGCTCTAATCGAGGTAGCTCTTCAGCATCCAGACGGTCTTCTCATGAACCTGAATGCGCGCAATCATGAGGTCCTCGGTCTCGGAATCATGTTCTTCTCCGGCAAGATCTCTCGCTGCTCTCAGATCGGTGAGGAGCTTCTCATTCGCACTCACAAGGTGCTTAACCATGTCCTGCGCGGTAGAGTCCTCTGCTATTTCTTCGATTCCCGCAAGTTGGGCCAAGTTGGCCAAGCCACCGGGAGCAAGTGCACCTTTGGCGCGTATCCGCTCCGCGACCTCATCCACTGCAACGAACAATTCGTTGTATTGGCCTTCAAAAGCCGTGTGGAGAGAGAAGAATGACGTCCCACGAACATTCCAATGGCAAAGATGGGTTTGACCGATCAGGGCATACATGTCGGCAACAACGAGCCGAAGGGATTCAACAATAGATTTTTTCATACCTGTATATTTGTCTACTGATGGCACACGATCCTTGCAATCAATCTCTTTCGGAGAGGGATTTAGAGGCCCAAGCTAATCCTCATGTGACGATTTCAGGACACGCTGCTTGCCAGCATAAACGTTAAACCCACGTTCGCGTAGAAACCCGATCACGGTTTGACCTGACGTGCCTGCGAAGTCCACCGCGAGACTGCTCGGGGCCGAAATTCCGGCAATGATGGGAATTCCCGCAGCGAGCGACTTTTGGAGAATTTCAAAAGAGAGCCGACCGCTCATGAGGACAATGGCTTCGGAAAGTGGGAGGTCATCGGCAAGGAGTGCTTGCCCAATTACCTTGTCGAGTGCGTTGTGACGACCGACATCCTCGCGAAGCATCAGAAGCTGACCTTGAGCATCAAAAATTGCACTGGCGTGAAGTCCCCCGGTCTGGTCGAAATTTTCCTGCGCCTGTCGGAGAGTTCCCGGCAGACTGAGAAGCGTTTCTGCTGTGACCGAGACAGAACTGCTGACCGGGCTGAAGTCACAAAAGACGGAATCGATTGTCGCTTTCCCACAGATTCCGCAACTGGATGAACTGAAAACGTGGCGCGTGAGACTTTCGAGCTTAGCCGCGTCAGGATTTCGCAAAAGCACATCCATCACATTGCCCTCCCCTTCTTCAATCACGGCCGGGCAGACGGAAACCTCAAAGAGATCGGCAGCTTTCGTGATGATTCCTTCCGTCACCAGAAATCCCGTGACCAATTCCTCGTCGTGCCCCGGAGTCCTCATCACGACGGCAACGCTCTTTCCTTCCACTCTGATCTCCAGAGGTTCTTCCGCAGCCAAAACGTCAGGCTGAACCTTGCTGGAGATCTCTCCATCCTGACCGAACTGAAACCGCTCTTTTTCGACCGCGTGAGTTCCCGACGAATCCATAATCAGGCAGTTGGCTTACTTTTCAAGGAAATCAGAAACTCCGTTCCAGTTGGTTGGCGGAGGATTGCGAGTAGCATCTTCACAAAGTCGAGAAAGACGTTGGGCGGAGGAGTCTCCGAGATTCTGAAGCAGGAGCGTACTCAGCCGATCCGTGGCTCCGGTGAAGTCGCGAGCGAGGTAGGCATCGAAGGCGGCTTCGTAGAGACGGGCATGCTCCAGACGCAGTTCCGGAACCTGACCACGTTCTCCCAGCAACTCATAAATCAGCTCGGGCTCTGACCGCCCAAGAACCCTGACCTTATCTAGCTTCCGCCAGAGAAACTGATCGCCCGCATCGCGAACCGAATTGGCGGCGGCAATGATCCGGGTTCCGTAAAACTTGTTCGCCCCCTCAAGCCGACTGGCAAGATTAACCGCGTCACCAAGCGCTGTGTAACTCAACCGATTCACAGCACCTACGTTACCAACCATCACTTCACCGGTGGATACTCCAAACCTCGTGGGGAGGCGCGGTAGCCCCTCAGCTTCCCACCGCTCATTCAACTTCTGCAGCTCCTCGTGGCATCGCAGGGCTCCTTGAATGGCGTCACGGGCGTGGTGCTCATTCGGTTTGGGTGCGCCCCAGAAGGCGACAATGGCATCTCCGATCAGTTTATCGAC
>JBCDHN010000056.1:0-8991 GCA_038749915.1 Verrucomicrobiota bacterium
AGACCACGCCGGAATTCCGCCAGCTGCGATCTGTTCCTCATACCAAACGTGGTAAGGGCGCGTGGGCGACATCGGCGCATCCTCATTCACCATCAGGGGCCGGGCTTCGCTCCAGAATTGTTCATAAGCCTTGAGCATTTCTGCGGCCACCTCCGGATGCTGGTCGATCACGTTGGTGGTTTGGCCGGGATCGCTCTCCATGTCGTAGAGGGCCTCTTTGCCAACCAGACGATACTTCTGGTTCCGCACCGAGAATGTCTTCCACTTGGAATCTTCGGGATCAGCTCCGGTTTTCCAGCGCGCTTTGTGAGTGAAGAAATGGCGATCCGCCCATTCGGCCTCGGGATTCTCGATCAGGGGAAGCAGGCTGCGCCCCTCGACCTGGTTTTCCGGGATGTTGGCTCCAGCCAGACCGGCGAAGGTTGGCAGGATGTCGAGATGGGCTGCAATGGTGTCGACTTCCTGGTCAGCCTTGATCTTCCCATCCCACCGCACAAAAAACGGCACCCGAACGCCGCCTTCATCGGCGGATCCCTTCATCCCCTTCATCTCAGCATTGAAGAAAGGAAAACCTTCAGCGAGTGGCTTGCCGGCGCGACCCGATCCACCGCCGGTCATTCCGTTGTCACTCATGAAAATGACCACGGTGTTCTCCATCAAATCCCATTTCTCGAGATTCTCGAGCAAGCGACCGATGTTTTCGTCAATGTTCTCGATCATCCCGTAGAAACCGGCGGTTTTGTCCTCGAACCCCAAATCCTTGAACTTCTTGGTATTGGAAGGCGGTGCGATGAATGGGCCGTGAGGCGCATTCGTGGTGATGTAAGCGAAGAAAGGTGCATCCCCGTCTTTCACCTCCTTCATCCAGCCCATTCCTGCCGTGAAAAAGAGATCCGTGCAGTAACCATCGGTCTTGACGAAGCTTCCGTTGTGGCGAATCACCGGGTTAAAGTATTTGTTTCCGGGAGCATCGGCGCAGGAGCATTTGTAAGCCTGGCCAATTCCGCCCGCCCCGTGGATGAAGACTTCGTCAAAACCGCGTTGATCGGGCTGATACTCGTGCTCGTCACCGAGGTGCCATTTCCCGAAAATTCCCGTGGTGTAACCCGCGGTTTTCAATACCTCGGATAGGGTGGTTGATTCCAATGCCATGCGTTCACGCTCGAGGATGGTGTGGGTGACGCCATTCTTCATCGGATGGCGCCCGGTCATGAGGGCAGCCCGTGTTGGTGAACAGGTTGGACTGACCAGAAACCGCTCAAAGCGGGTGCTGGTCGCGTGGAGTTTGTCCAGGTTCGGAGTCTGAATCCAGGGGTGTCCATGCGCTCCGATCGGGGCATATCCCTGATCATCGGTGATCATGAGGATGATGTTGGGCCTGCTGCCGCTCAATTCGGCATGAAGGGTTCCAAACAGCAGTGAGAAGATGGTTACAATCGCGAGGGTGTTTTTCATGGAGGGACTTGAAAGTTGTGCCAAGGGTACCCCATGAAATTTTGGAAAATCGTGGGTCTGGCTGGTCTAATCACGCATTTAGGCACGGCAATCTTGCCCGCACCACCTCAAAACCAGAAAGAGGAGGTCTTTCGGGTTAGCCTGGCGGGCAAGGCCAATTCAACGGAGGACCGGGAGCGCCTCGTTGCGATTTATGGCGAGGTGGCAAAATCCTTTAACGCGAAGTCTAAAAAGGAGTTTGCCGAGCAGAAGGAAATGCTGGAAGGCCAGCGTCTTCGCATCGTCAATGTGATCGACAAGCCCAAAAAGCTCTACCTTGCTCAGTATGATGGTGATGTCGCCGTGATCCAGATTTCTGGCCCTCCGATCCAGAAAGGCAAACAAACTCCCCCGCTCGAGATGACGAAAGCGGGCACGCATCAGGCTGAGGTTACCCGTTTTGTTTCCCAGGACGCCAAGCCCGGAGAAAAGGGGAGGGTGAAGCTGAGCGATGATGACGACGGCGCGGTGACGTTTTTTGGAGTCAAACTTGAGATCGATGGCGAGGCGGTGATGCAGGAGCAAGTTACTCAAACCGAGACCCTGCCCAAATACGTCGGCACGATTTCGACCAAAAAGATGACTGCCGCTCCGCAGATGGATAGGGAGCGCTTTCTCAGTCACCTCAAAAACGGCAATTACTATGAGGTGCAGCGCAAGGAGCTTCGCAAGTGTCAGGAATGCCGCGGCTTTCGGCGCATACCCAACGACGGCACTGCCAAAAAGGCTCCCGACGGGAAAATGGCCTGTCCGGAATGCAAGGAGGTCGGGAAGCGTGAGTGGAACGTAAGGTATACCGTGGTTTGGTAAGCCAAGCCTCTTCCCCGTCTGATATCCATGAACAAAAAGCTCTTCGCTGAAACTTTCGGAACCTTCTGTCTCGTTTTTGCGGGATGCGGAGCCATTGTCATCAACGATGTTTCCGGCGGCGCGATCACCCATGTCGGCATCGCGCTTTCCTTTGGACTCGTCGTTCTCGCCATGATTTACGCTCTTGGGGATATCTCCGGCGCTCACATCAATCCCGCAGTGACCCTGAGTTTTTGGGCCGCGCGCCAATTCGAAGGGAAACTGGTCATTCCCTACATCCTCAGCCAGCTCTTCGGCGCTTTGCTCGCCTGCCAACTTTTAAAGTCCATGTTTGCCGATCACGAGACGCTTGGAGCAACGTTGCCGGCCGGGTCATGGCATCAGAGCTTTATCCTGGAAGTTGTCCTCACCTGCATCCTCGTCTTTGTCATTCTCAGCGTTTCCACCGGCTCAAAGGAACGCGGCATCATCGCTGGTGTCGTTGTTGGAGGGGTGGTGGCCCTGGAGGCTCTCTTTGGTGGGCCGATCAGTGGCGCCTCCATGAATCCGGCGCGTTCAATTGGCCCGGCCCTCATCTCCGGTAATCTGAATCATCTCTGGATCTATCTGGTGGCTCCTTTGCTTGGCGGGTTGATTGCGATCAACCTCTGTTGTCTGATTCGCGCGGACGGTTGTTGCGCGGGCAGACTCTGTTGTCGCGCCCCTTCCTCGTCCTCCTCCTGTTGCTAGGATCAACCGACGAAAATCCGGTCCATTCGCATTTAGGAAAGGACACGCAACTCGTGTCATCCTGAGCTTGCAGAAGGATCTCTCAATTTTCTTAAGTGGCTCGAATCGAGGTCTCATGCTGAATTTCCACCGATGGGCATTGGTCAACGTTTCAGCCGCGTCTGCGCTGGGCCCAGGCTGACCAGAAACCCGCCACCAGACCAAATAGGTGGCCCTGCCACGAAATCCCGGACCGGTTTGGCAGAACGCCCCAGATCATGCTGCCGTACACCGCACCGACGATGATCGCGACCACGATCCAAATCACGCTGCGTCGCCAGATTCCGTGGCTCATGAGAAATCCCAGATAGCCGAACACGAGCCCACTTGCACCAATGTGAACCGAGCCTGGCGCTCCCAGAAGCCAAACGCCCAATCCAGAGCCTAACACTACCGCAACCGTCGTGACCCAGAACTGCCGCCATCCCGCAATGATGACGAGCCAGGCCAGGACAATCAAAGAAAGCGTGTTGGAAGCGAGGTGCCCAAAACTCCCGTGCAGAAATGGCGAACAAACGATTCCCACGGGTAAACTTGCGAGATTCCACGGCTTCAGCCCGAGCATTTGGTCGAAATCCCAGGGAGTGATGAAGTCGATGATCTCGATCGCCCACAGCAGCACCACCCACGCGATCAGGAAGCCGGCGTGCTTGCCGACTTGATCTTCGGCAGCTTCGAAAAATCTGGCGACTTGTTGGGAAAAGGTCTTCGTTGTTGGCACGGCGTTTTATCTTGGACGCGCCCTCACAGAGATGCAAACAACCCGATTCGCGCCGAGCCCCACCGGGCGGCTTCACCTCGGTCACGCCTACTCCGCCTGGCTCTCCCACCAGCGGGCGATGGAGTCGGGTGGGCGCTTCCTGCTGCGCATCGAAGATATCGACTCGACCCGTTGCAAACCCGAATTCACCGAGGGAATCCTCGAGGACCTCGCCTGGCTCGGACTGGCCTGGGAGGAACCGGTTCGCATCCAGTCCGAGCACTTCGATGACTACCGCAAAGTGCTGCAGAGCCTCGAAGCTCGCGGCTTGATTTATCCCTGCTTTTGCACGCGTAAAGCGATTCAGGAAGAGATTGCTCGGTCCGGCGCTGCGCCTCACGGGCCGGAAGGGCCGGTCTACCCGGGAACCTGTCGGAATCTCTCGGTCGACGAACGCGAGGTACGACGCCGTTCCGGGAATTCCTTTTCGCTCCGGTTTCATCTCGCCGCAGCGCTGGAGCAAGTCGGTTCCCTGAGCTGGACCGATCACCGGGCAGGAGAGACTTTGGCAACTCCGGAAGAACTTGGCGATGTCATTCTTGGACGCAAAGACATTGGCACCAGCTATCATCTGTCGGTTACGGTTGATGATGCGCTTCAAGGGATCACTCTTGTGACCCGAGGCATGGACCTCTTTCACGCGACCCACATTCATCGCGTTCTTCAGGCCGTTCTTGAATTTCCGGTTCCCGACTACGAGCATCATCCGTTGCTCACGGACGATACCGGACGCCGTTTTGCCAAGCGGGATCAAAGCCAGACCCTCAAGGCCCTGCGCGAATCAGGAGTTAGTCCGGACGAAGTTCTTGAGAAGTGGCACAGCTGATCCATTGCGGAATAGATTGCGGTGAAGCGTCGCAGACGGTATCTGGGCTGGTATATGTGGGAGCTTCAAACGAGTAGGATTGACGACCGAACGCTTGGCGGGAAATGGAAGTGTGGTTCGAAGGTATTGTCGTATCGGGAAGTGATTGATCTGTGGAGAACCGACGCGGAGTTTCGCCGTCTTTTCGCAAACGGCATTGCTGATTGTCCATTCAAAGCCGTGTTCTGGGAGACCCCACCCGTTACCCTCACCTCTTTGCAACGCCCCTTCGAATATGTGTTGGTGGAAGGGAAGCCTCTCGAGCGTTTGCAGCCTGATCCGGAACCGTTCGGGCTTCAGTTTTCGGCTTCGTCAGGGAAACCGGTACTTACCTTTCCCAATCTTGGTGGTGATGCGATTCTGATTGTTCCAGCCCCGCTTGTCGCCTTGTCGAACTACACGCATTTGGCAGCCTTTTTACGCGGTGGCTCACCTGATCAGGTAGACTTGTTTTGGCAAGCCGCAGGCGAAGCCATGGAGAAACAGATCTCGGACCGGCCAACCTGGCTCAGTACTGCCGGACTGGGAGTTTCCTGGCTTCATCTTCGGCTGGATTCCCGGCCAAAATACTATCGCCACATGCCGTATAAGGTGCTTGATTGAATCCGCAGAGTTGGGGTCGAACGGGGCGATCAGTTTCGCGAGTCCCTCCTGCAGAGACCGAGCCATGATCCTGACACGACTGCAATGACAGAAGAAAATCCTTACGCCCCGCCCCAATCCGCTGTCGTTTCACAGGTTACTGGTGAAGAGCCGATCGAGCATCTGAATCCCTGGAAATCCATCTGGGGAAGACCAAAGGCCACGATTCGATTCATCCTTGCCACCGATCCGGGGCGGGCCGTGCTTGCCTTGGCGGCGTTTTCAGGAATTTCCCAGGCGCTCGATCGAGCCGTCATGAGGAGCGCCGGAGACGTGTTGGACATCTCCGTCATTCTCGGGTTGGCCGTCGTCCTCGGTCCGATTTCCGGGATCATCGGTTTGTACATTGGAGGCGCCCTTCTTCGATGGACTGGATCATGGCTTCGGGGAACAGCGGAGTCCGGCGACATACGCGCCGCGATCGCGTGGGCGTCGGTTCCGGTGGTTTGCTGGATGCCACTTTGGATTCCTCAGCTTCTGCTTTTCGGCAAAGAGTTGTTCACCACGGAAACACCCCATTTGGACGAAAGCCCGGTCTTGCTTGCCGCCTTGATCGGCCTTGGTATCCTGGAAGTCATCGTTGGCGTTTGGTCTTTTATCCTTCTGCTGCACACCATCGGGCAGGCGCATGGCTTTTCAGCATGGAAAGCTCTCGGTTCAATCTTCCTCGCCTTTCTAACCGTCGCTTTGCCTCTTATCATTCTGTTGGGGCTAGCCTTTGCCCCGTTCATGTGAAACGCATCGGAGTGTCTGCGATTCCAGACGACCCCGAATTCATGGATCTGTCCCCGGTCGAGGAGCTTGAGCGTGCAAGTGCGCTCTATTTGCCGTAAGATTGGAGAGTTCGCTCATGAAAACCGCGGTCGAGAATCATCCAATCCCGAACTGGATCACGGGGTATCCCAGCCGAACCTACTTTTGTGCGCTGGTTAGCCTCTTCGGTCTTACCGGATTCTATGCTGATCTCCTCATGCCATTGGTGCCAGATTGGTTAGGCATAGCCATTCTCGTGTCCCCTTTCGCCCTGGTTCTCATGGTGCAACGAGGCGAAGCACCGGATAGGTTGGTCTACCGGTGTCATCTCTTTGCCGCTTCCTTGTTTTTGCTGGGTGCTCTTGGTATGGAGATCGCTTGCTTGGCAGGCTACAAGCCGGAAGGGCACGCTTTGTTTCGGTTTCTGGCTCACCTCGGCTGGACCTTCGCCTGGGCTAATTTTTTGCGTGAAGCAAGGGTGCTCCGGCAACAGACAAGAGATGACAAATAGCCTGGAATGACTTGCTCAGGCAGTTCCTGCATTGAGGCTCTGAATGTGACGATTCCAAAAACCCTCCTTTGCCTGGCAGTCCTTTGGGTGCCGCTTCTCAGTCCTGGAAAAGACGGTAGAGCGATCCATTCCTCGTTCACTATCGAGCAAGTCATTGACCATCTCGGGTTGAAAGGCGGGAACTGGTCGGTGGAATTTGGCGAAGCCTGTTTCCTCGGTTTCATGATCACGGAGACAGGTTCCAAGGGAATTGTGAAGCGGAAGATCTATTGGAGTTCAAAAACCGCTAAAGCTCACCAGTTTCATTTCCTCCACCATATTTCCTCCAGTTCAGAAACGGAAAACACCCATGAGTTGGAGTTCTCGTCCATGCAAATGGATGAGTGGAAGGAAGAAAGCGCGGTTCGATGGAAAGTGTCTAGCGGTAGTGGGCTGACCTACAATGTGTCCCTTCCTCAGGCGGGTGAACAGCAGGAAATGGATGGGGACATGCAGCTGAAGATCAACGAACCGATGCTGTTGTTTTCATGGGGCGGAACCGAAACCCAGCGCGCTTTTGGGCTCCATGTTCTTGCCGCAAGGAACAAAGAAGAGGCGGAAGAGTTGTTCGGGGTCTCCGAATAGGCTCGGCTGCAATACAAAGTCCGTCGAGATCTAGATCTTCGCTACAATCGCGTCACCCATTTCCGTGGTGTTTACCTTGTCGGTTCCTTCAGCGCCGGTAAACAGATCTCCGGTGCGCAGCCCGTCGTCGATCACGGCTTTCACCGCGTCATCAATGCAGGTGGCGGCTTCTTCCAGACCAAGGGAGTAGCGCAGAAGCATCGCGGTTGAGAGGATCTGCGCGATTGGGTTGGCGATACCTTGACCGGCAATGTCGGGAGCCGAACCGCCGCTTGGTTCATACATGCCGAAGTAGAGGCCGCCCTCTTTGCTTGCACCCAGGCTTGCGCTCGAGAGCATCCCAAGTGATCCGGCGATCATCGCCATCTCGTCGCTGAGAATGTCGCCAAACAAGTTCTCCGCCAGCACGACATCGAAATCGTTCGGGCGACGAATCAGCTGCATCGCAGCATTGTCGACATAAAGATGGTCCAACTCCACGTCAGGATAATCCTTGGCCACGGTCTCCACCGTTTCGCGCCAGAGAATTCCGTTCTGCAGCACATTCGCCTTGTCGATCGAGGTCACCCGCTTGTCCCTTCCTTGCGCTGCCAGAAACGCGACATGCGCGATCCGCTCAATCTCGCTCTCGCGATAAATCATCGTGTCAATCGCAGTCCGCTCACCGTCCTTCTCTCCAAGAAATTTGGGTTCGCCAAAATACATCCCACCAGTCAGCTCCCGCACACAAAGCACGTTGAATCCGCCTTCGATCAGTTCGTTTTTCACCGGTGAAGCATGCGTCAGACTCGCAAAACAGACGCTCGGCCGAAGATTCGCGAACAGGCCAAAATGTTTCCGCAGGGGCAGCAACGCCCCGCGTTCCGGTTGTTCATTCGGGGGCAGGTTTTCCCACTTCGGACCTCCCACGGAGCCAAACAGGATCGCATCCGCCGCCTCACACGCCTTCAACGTTTCGTCAGGAAGGGCCTTGCCCGCGCCGTCGATACCAGCTCCGCCGACCAGCTGTTCGTCGAACGAAAACGAAAGCTCAAACTTGCCCGCAACGGTATCCAGAACCTTGCGGGCTTCCTTCATCACTTCCGGGCCGATTCCGTCCCCGGCCAAAACGGCGATTTTGTGGTTGCTCATAGACCGGTGTCTTTGCCCGAAGGTAGGCCGCGGAGCAAGCGGTTTCTCAGTGAGCCGTTTCTTTGCGTGCTTCGGTTGTCTTCACCATTTCGGCGTTCCATGGGCCGAATTGCCAGATGCCTGGGGACAACTGGGGCATTTGTGCCAGGATACGAGGTATGGAGACGATCCACCGATCGGTGCCGTTGTTCGTGGTGAGGAGTGGTCAGCTCACGACAAAGTCAGAGATAAACTGAGCGTTTACCTCAGCGGCATTTTGTGATACAAAACAATGACTAAATCTTGGGCTGAGATTTTTCCAATAGCGCCTACGTCCGATTCAATGTTCGAAACGAAATGTCACAGTTGCCAAAAGGCTCAGGAGGTTCCCCAGCATTACGCTGCGAGAATCGTGAGGTGTCACTTTTGTAGGGAAGAATTCGAGGCGTTGAGTTTGGAGGAAAATGATCTGCGGTTGGAAAGGATCGCGATCCGCTCTGAGCACGATCGGAAGTCGGATCTAGTCTCGGAACTTGATGAGAACTGTGCAATTGGCTATCTCTCACTAACGCCAGAGTTCCGAGATCTGATCGAAAGGGAGTTCAACAAACTGATGGGGATGAACTTGGGGGAATGGAATGAGATGGACCGAGA
>JBCDHN010000057.1:0-8986 GCA_038749915.1 Verrucomicrobiota bacterium
AATATGGAATTGAAGGTCCATCCATCGCGCCAAAAGCCGTCGAGTTCCTTGAGGATCAGGATTGGCCCGGAAACATCCGCCAGCTTCAAAATGTGATCCGCCGGGCCTTGCTTGCGTCAAGGGGTTACACCATCGGCTGGCACGATTGCCGGGATATCCTGGAGGATACGGAAGTGGCTGAACGCGAGGCCGTCCCGAGCTTTCATCAACTCGTTTCCGAGACGTTAACCAAGGTTGTCGAAGGGGAGTTGGAATCCGCGCTTCCCGAATTGACGGCCAACTTTGAGCGCGAAGTGTATGGCCAGGTGATCAAGCGCTCGGGAGGAAACCAAGCCAAAGCGGCTCGCTGGCTTGGGGTTTCGCGGCTGACCCTGCGTGAGAAACTTCGCCAATATGGTCTTCACCCGGGGGAGCATTGATCGCGGAGTCGCCGCTTCAAACCTTATGGTTTTGCCCCATTCCCCCTGAAAAGCGAGGTCGAAAAGATGACCTTCCCAATCCACTTTAGATTTGCAAGAATCCTGCTTGCCATAGTATTTTCGACTCCAAGAACATTGGAGGCAAACCATGAGAAACACCGACAAAAACTTCGTCATCGTGGTCGATATCGCGAATGCCGACGCCTTGAAAAAAGACCTCGGAGATTCGGCGGATCCTGACACCTACCTGCAACGGGTCGTTCGGCCAGCCGCAAACAAGCTGCAGAAGCTGTGCGGAGAGAACAATGCCTCCCTATCGAATAAGGTAAGCCCTTTTGTGATTGAAACGAATGGTTCCTCACAGATCATCACCATCGCCAGAGCCCTGGTCGGTTCGGAAGAGAACAGCATTCGATTTGTCCCGAAAGGGTTGGAAAACCCGATTCAGTTTTATGTCGGCATCGCCTGTTCATCGCGCGGCAACGACGAGGACGATTTTCGTGGTGTTGCCCACGCCCACGCGCTCGCTGGGGGCGCCGGTCCCAGCGAAATTTACATTGAAGACGAAGTCGCCGAGAGCCTGACGGCCAGCGACATGGGAGAACTGGAAGTGCTGCTGCTTGGTCGGCACCGGCTCCTGGAAGATCGTGATCCTACCCGCATTTATCAGCTTCGAGCCATCCAGCAAACAACTGGTCCCGGCGAAGAAGAAGGAGAAATTGTTCGGTTGTCGTTGGTGGTGATTGATATTCTGCACTCCACCTCCATCAAACCGTTGATGGGGGCCAATCAGGAGGAAAGACTCGCCAACTACGAGAACAAGGTTCTCAAACCGTTCCGCGAATACACCCTCAATCTGGCGAAGCAATTTGGCGGAAACGTGGTCGATCAAACCGGAGATTCCTGCTTTCTTTCGTTTTCGGATCCCGACCCGGCGCGGCTCTGGACCCTGGAAGTCCTGAAAGAGCCCTATCGCATTCCGGCGCCTGAAGGCTATGAATGCCCGCACATCCAGTATCATTTGTCGATCGATACGGGAAAGGTGATGCGAAACGCCGAGGGCACGCTGCAAGGTTCCTTTGTCGATCGCGTTCATCGTCTGAATGACCTCTCGCAGGAAGATCAGATTATCCTTTCGCCATCGGTCGCCTTCCAGATCCAGGACGTCCTCGGCGACGAGACCTCCGACGGCAAAGTTCATCGGCACAGTTCCGTCAGCCTGCAAGGAATTGTCGAGGACGTGGAGGTCTGGGAGTATTGTCCCCCCGGACTTGAGCCGCGAACGCCGCGCAAAGGGAAAGGGCAAACCCATCTCAAACCTGCGGCGCTGGCTGCGGTAAGCGCCGGAGAGGAGATCGACTTGTTTGCGAGTGCGATCGAACGCGCAGCTCAACGATCCAAAGGGAAGGAAGCGAAGATCTCCAAGGATGATTCCAACACGACCCGGGTCTTTGCATTTGAGCGGGTACAGGATGGAATCCGGTTCCTGATCGACGTCAAACGCGCGTCGAAAGACCAAACACGTGGCGCGGTTCACTACGGCTTGGTAATGGAGAAGACCGAGGGGTTGGTCGAAGGTTCATCGGCGGCCGAAGCCGTCGATGTGCTTCCCGGATCTGCCTATCCCGGCGCGATTCGCGTCTCCGGTTCGGCGCGTACCCACATCAATGATCGGAACCGACGCTTCAAGGTTCGCCAAATCGCCGGAGCGACCGTCAAGCTCCAGGATCAGGTGGAAACGGTTTACGACATCGTCCCCAAACTGAGACCGGAATTTCAATACGCGATGAAAGCGGCTGCGGTTCTTCTGCTCGTCGGGCTCGGGTTTTACTTCTTCAATTTGATCGTCCGGCAGCCTCAGGAACGGCAACGGGCGCTTTTTGTGAGCCTCACCCCAGCCCTCGACGGGCAGTCCTGGTGGTTTGATGTCTCACCATGGTTCACCCCGGAAATGCGGCGCAAATTTTACAAGGAACGCGGTCGAGGTGTGAACCTGACCGACCTGAAACGCCACATGCTCGTTTCCCATGAGGCTTCGCTCTTTTACGCGAAGATGAAGGAACGATGGTTGCCCAGTGCTTCCAGTCCGTTGACCCCTGCGCTGGAGGAAATCGGGGAGTTGATGAAGTCCGGACAACTTCGTGGGTCGGGAAGGCCGGTCTGCTACAAGCTGATCGAACAGATCACGAAACGCTCCGAAATCACCGCCACCGACTGGCATTTGATCGCCAATCTCCTGACCAGCCTGAGACCGGCCCCTAACGACGCTGCTGATCCCAACCAGGCGGAGGCGATCGCGAAGCACTTTGACGATGCTTCCAACGACTATGAACGCGCGCTCTATGCCTTTGATCAGGCGGTGTCCTTGTATCGGGAGGATCTGCGTTCGAAGCAACGAACCGCCGAAGGCGAAATCATCGATGGGCTTCTCGGGCTTTGTTACTCCGATGCAGCCCGACTTCACTACGAACGAAGAAATGAGTTTCCCAATGCCATCCAGAAGCTGACCCGGGCGGAAACCAAGCTCGACTCGGTGACGGACAGCCTGCTTCAAGTCTACGTTCTGGCGTTGCGCGGAGAAAGCATGGTCCGCCAATCCAGCATGACCCAGGCATCCAACCGTTCCGGTTCCGGAAGCATTGACGAAGGGGAAATCGAAGAGGTCTTTGAAGATGCAATGGATCGGCTGACGAATTGCTTTCCAGCGGTTCAACTGGCCGGTTCTCCCGATCCCAACGATCATCTCTTTGCCGCGGTCATCAATCAGCACCGCGCCCACTTCTATCTGGAATTCTGGCAACTCGGCAAGAGTGAGCGGCAAGCGGAGTCCGCCGCCACAACCCGGCTCCACACGATCAACCAAGTCATCGCAGATGGGAAGGATCCGGAAACGAATCAACTGCCGGGCCCGACCGATGAGAGTGAAGTCTATTTGGATGTCTGTCGACAGTTTATCCGGTGCAACCTCCTCAAAGCGTTGGCAGCTCACTTCTCGGGAAACGCACACAACGCCGAACTGGCGCTGAAGAGTTCCATCGCCAAAGCCTCGAATCCGGAAGACTGGGAATACTTCGCGGATGCCACCCAATGGGAATCCTTTCTCCCCAATTTCCATCAGCGATTTGCCGACTACCACATCTTCGTTTCGGGCGATCTGCAGGAGGCCAAAAAGCAGCTCAGAGGCTTTCTTGATTTGGCGGAAAAGAATCGGTGGAGCGAGGAAACCGATCCAAGATACAAAATCTACCTGAGTCAGAAGTATCGCGAGGCGTGGGTGGAAGGAATGCTGGGCAATCACTCGGAAAGCCTCAACATTCTCGAAGGAATCCAGATTCAGGAAGACAAAGCGCCTCTCGAACTGACCGTCGCACGCGCGTTTGCCAACGAAGATGCACAGCAAGCTCTCGAGTCGATCATCCTCGGTAAAAGCGCAGACCAGAACGTTGTGATTCCGCGAGATGAACGCCAACTTCTGCTGTTGATTTGCGAATATGTGCGGGAAAGCGTTTCCAGCCCCAAGCGAAAGGAGCTCGACCAAGCCTACGCATTTTTCGCCGACCCTTGGAAATCGAACGAGATTGGCGATGCCTATTTGAATGCCATCCGAAATCGCGCCAACGCGCTTCGCAGCGAGCTTGCCGACCAAGCGGCTTTGACCTCGCGACTTGACAACACCAGCCCCGCAGCCGAACTCGCTGAGACTTCTGCGCAAGCAACCCTTCGACCCAACGACTAAAGCTGGTGTCAGTCCCGATTGATCAAGTTCACAGCCTTAAGAGTCAGCAAGCGATTGTCGTTCGCAAGTTGGCATGGTGGGCTGCGCTCGCGGCACTGGGCTGCGCTGCGATTTGGGCCGGACAATCCGTTGCGGTCAAAGTCGCGCTCAAAGGGATCCCGCCAATCACGATCATGGCGTTACGGTTCATGATGGCGTTGCCGATCGTGTATGTGGTGTCGCGATTGATGCGGGTAAGCATCAAACCAGTCGGCAATGAATGGAAAGCTCTGACTTTGAGCGGCGTTCTTCTCTGCACACAGATTTGCCTTTTTACGCTGGGGACCAATGCAACGACCAGCGTTCACAGCACCATCCTGATCAACTCCTTTCCCTTCTTCGCAGCCTTTGCGGGTCATTTCATCCTGAAAGGGCACAAACTGACGCCTCGAATCATCCTCGGTATTGCGATCGCGTTTTCCGGAATCCCGCTCTTGGTTCTCGAAGGACGCGACCATTCCCAGTCCGGTTCGCTCCTCGGAAACATCATGGTCGTCGGGGCGGCATTCTTCGTCGGCACCAAAATTGTGGTGATGAAACGGATTCTGGAACACATGCATCCTGTCAAATTGGCGTTCTGGGATGGCACCGCAGCGGTGTTGATTTTTGGAGTCATCGCCCTCACTACCGAGTCCAATGAACCGTTCAATCTCAGTTCCGCCGTGGTTGGAGGGATGATTTACCAAGGCTTGGTTGTGTCCGCCATGGGATTCCTTGTCTGGCTGTTTCTTCTCTCCAAGTTCTCCGCCAATCAACTGAACGTCTTTCGCTTATTCACTCCGCCACTAGGCGTCATTCTCGGTACGGTGATCCTGAAGGAACCGGTCTCCCACTACGCCTTGACTTCGCTACTGCTGGTTTGTGCCGGCCTCTATTTTGTGCTCAAAGGAAGCACCTCTGAGCCGCAGCCCAATCCTTCCGGTTAGCCTACCTCAAACGCAGCCTGGCCAAATCCGCGCTGCGAGACATTCGTCACCAGTTCACCGGAAATTCGGCACACCAAACCGTGGGGTTTACCGTCTGCGTTCGCGATGGCCAAGGTCAGATACATGGGATCGATTGCAAACTCGCCACTGCGCACATTCCCCACCGGCATGGAGATTAACTCAACATAGTCCTGAACGATACAGGGCAGGATCGGATCAATCCTGCAAACGGCATCCCACTCTTCCTGAGTCGCAGATTTCCCGATCAACACCCCGAACCCGCGTCCTTCATTGGCAGGTTTAATCACATAACGATCTTTGTTCGATCGCACATGCTCGAGGATGTTGACCAAGGCACCATCAATTTCCATTTCCCGGTCTTCAAGACGTTCAGTCCAGGGAACACATTGGTGAACCAGCGCTCTTTCTTCCACCGTCATCAAAGCAAGAAACTCCGGGCGACGTAACAGCCCGAGAAATCCTTTGTCTTCCGCCACGGTCATCCCACAAAGGTTGTTCACTGTTACGACCGTTCCCTCGTTCTGAGCTTTCAGGTAAGCGGGATAACGATCTTCGAAGCCTGCTCGCCAACAGTGATTCGGACTGTCCGGAGTGCTCACCCGGAATTTATTATAAGTTGCAGAAAGGTAATCCTCACTGTCAAACAACCGCCCGTCGCGATATTCCAGCTTGCGAGCATCCGCTACTTTTGCCCTTCGCCCGCTCTTCTCAAATTCCCGCGCGAGTTCATCCAACTCGAATCGCAGTTCGTTCTCGTCAAAAAGAATGCCGATAACGCCTGGTTCAAGCCCGGAATTGGACTCCAACTTCAAGACCGTCTCCACAATGGCGCTGGGTTCGACCGTGACCGAGGACCAGCCGGCAACTTCCTCTCCAAAGCCAAATCTCTCGAGCGCCTGCGTGGATGGCTCAATCAAATGTCGCGAAACAATATAACCACCGGGACATCCATTATTGAGTTCCATCACTTTGATCTCTCCACCCGGAGTGACTGCCAGATCACAGCGCGAAATGACCTGCCAATTATCCGTTCCGGCCGTCTTCTTGAGATACGGAAAGATGCGTTGATGACTGGGGAAATGCGTTTGTAGAAGCTCTGGAGAATCGATGACGTGATCCAAAACCTTCTCCACCAAATGGTGAAGTGTGGTCGCGAGTTGATAGAGCGTTTCCACTCCGGGACGATCGAGAAGAAAGGCCGTCAAGGCCGCATCGAGAATCTGCTTGCTATCCAACCCGCTGTCCCCAAAGCGTGCCATTTCATCATTCGATTGCACGAGCGCACGATGCAACGATTCCGCATCCTTGAGGGCAATCTCTTTTACTCGCTCGTGAAAATCCAGGGTGGGACGGGTGTCGATCGTGAAGTCTGACATGGATCAAAAAAAGGTCGTCGTTAGGCTTGAAACACGGACATCAGAGCCTCAAATCCGAGCCATTTGCGTATCAGGGCAAATTGGGAAGCAACTCATGGATTTTGAAGTGCTCAACGGAAAACACAATCATCGTTAGAATGATCCCAACCATCAACGTGAGATAACTCAGCTTGAGATAGTGATATTTCTTATACCGCAGAACGCGCGACTCGTTGTAGATATCTCCAAGGATGGTTTCATAGATCAACTCATCATCCTCCAACACCTTTTTCATATCATTGATGTAGTCATCCTTGTTCATCTCTGCAATGGAAGAGAAAAAGAGCAGACTCCCTCGCTTGATCGGTTTCTTTCTTCGTTTAGGTCCTAACGAAGGCATGAGAACAATCAACGAAAAGGCGACGGAGACCAGAATTGAGAAAAATAATATGAGACTCCAAATTGGGATAGCTAATCCAACTTTGGTCTGGGCTGACACCAACCCTGAATCAGGATGGTACTGTGACGCCCATATTTCGGTAGAAGTGTCGTTGCTTGGAGTGTGGACCGATACCGAGCCCGAAGCAGGATCAAATTGGGGCACCCAGATGCCAGTGATGATGATGGTTAGAATGATGAATTCCGAGCCCAGAATGATGCTAGCTTTCTGGTCCGCCATCGCGCTTGCGTGACAAACAATCTCCCGATTCTTTTCCAGAAAAGTATCTGCACTGCTGCGACCGTCCATCGTGGGTGGAATTTAAGAGGATTTAAGGATCGAGAAAAGCAAAAAAGCCGACTATCCGGTTTCCGGCATGAAGGTCGGCATCACGACTCCCTGACTGGGTTGGGTTTCGCCGCGAACCTGGGCAAAATGCAGTTCACAATTGCGGGCTCCGATTCCGTAGAGCGCCGAAACCAGTTTTTGATCGTCGGTCGGCACGAGAAACACCGGGGATCGGCCCCGCTGACCATCCAGCTCGGCTCGAATCAGACTGAAAGCGGACTCTGCAGTTCTCGCGCATCCGGGTCCCAACATATTGCTCGCGGGATGAGCGACTGAGCTGAGGAAGCCATCGATCTGTCCGGTCGAATCGAGCGATACGGACGTGTGCCAGATTCCAAGGCGATTTTCGATGAAGTAACGATGGTCTTTCGCTCGACGAATCCCGGTCAGCTCCGCCTCCAATTGCACCATGGCCGGAATGTCTTCGAGGGTTGCTTCCCGCACTGAATCGACCGCTGGTTGATTCGGCAATCCTGTCTCGGGCACCGCTACATACATGTCCTGGAAAGAACGAATCGGACGAAATTGCTTCCTGGTATAGAGCGAGAACGAATCCAGATTCATCGCACTCGAAACGAGCCGAACCGGTAGTCCCTCGGACTCGGCAAACGCGATCACTTCGGCAAGCAACGCTCCCGCAACCTTCGCTCCAAAGTGATTCGGGTGAACATTCATGATTCCCAACGAAACGTGGGTTTCCCGCGGATGATAAAAACAGGAACCCATGACTCGCCCCGACTCCGGCTGGGTCGCCAGCAGACAGCATCCCGGATCCAGATCCTCATAGACCTCGCAAAACAATTGCGCCTCTTTCGGGTCACAGCCAAAGATCCGGGAACGGCCATTCGCCTCATACCAGTAGTTGGTCGATAGATAGATGAGTTCGCCGACCTCATCCCAATCCGCTCTCGTCATTGGACGAATCTCAAATTTTGGTGCCATGGTTCCGGATGCTAGGTTGCCTGCTGTTTCGGGGACAAAACGTGATCACTTTTTCCTCGGTTCGCTCTTCCAGAGAACAATGTTCTCAACATCGTTGGAAGATTCCGGTCCGTCGGTGCTCCGGCCACGCTCAACGTCTGCACGAAGCAGTTGAAGCAGGCGTTCGGCTGTCTCCGGTTGGCTGGAAAAGAGATTGGTGGTCTCTCCGATGTCGTTCTCCATATCATAGAGCTGGGCCTTGGGAGCGTCTTTGGCCGCTTGCTTTTCATTCGGAGAGGTCCATCCTCCCGAGGCGCGTGCCAGCACCAATTTCCACTTGCCCTGACGGTAGGCGAAATGGCCGCTGATGGAATGATGAATGACTCCGGCCCGGCTTGATACAATGGGTTGACCTGAGAGCGCCGGCAGGAAACTCACGCTGTCTTCAGCGCTTGCGGCGGGCAATTCCTCGCCGAGAAGATCTCCCAATGTAGCAAAGAGATCGACGAGGCAGATGAGCTGATCGCTCTGCGAACCCGCCTCAACCTTGCCGGGCCATCGCACGAGGAAGGGAACGCGATGCCCTCCATCCCAGATATCAGCCTTGGATCCCCGCAAATGGGCACTGACGATGTGGCCCTGATCCGCCAGTCCCTTGATGTTGGCGGCTTTCGAGCAGCCATTGTCACTCGTAAAAATCACCAGCGTGTTGTCCGCAAAACCATGCTTCTCCAGAGCCGCAGAGATTTCGCCGACCACGTTGTCCGTCTGCATCACAAAAT
>JBCDHN010000058.1:0-8948 GCA_038749915.1 Verrucomicrobiota bacterium
ATTGGGGATGGCGCTTCGAAGGGCATCACATGTCGTTGAACTTCACGATTGTGAATGGCGAGTTGATTTCCGAGACGCCCGCCTTCTGGGCCTCAAATCCCGGCAAGGTTCCGGAGGGAATGCCCCGTGAAGGCTTACGCGTTTTGGCAGGAGAAGAGGATTTGGCGCGGGATCTGGTGAAGTCGCTCAGCGATGAACAGAAAGCCGTTGCAGTAATCGCCGACAAAGCACCGAAGGATATTCTGACCAAAGACCTCCCAAAAGTGGATCCCCTGGATGACAAGGGAATTGCCTACAACGACCTGAACGAAGACCAACAAAAGAAGTTTTGGGCGCTGGTCGATGAGTATCTGGGCAATCACCGCGATGAGCTGGCCGCCGAGGAGCGCGAGCGAGTCAAAAGCGAACTCGACTCGGTGAAGTTTGCCTGGGCCGGTGGTTTTGAATTTGGCGAAGGGCACTACTACTATGTTCAGGGAAAAACCTTCCTGCTTGAGTATTGCAACATCCAAGGCGGCGGCATGCATCCCCACGCGGCATGGCGCAACTTTGGCGAGGACTTTGGGGTGGATTTGCTGCGCAAACACATGAAGACCGCGCACTTCGGCGAGTAACCCCGCTTCAAGCGTCATCGATAGGCTTTACATTTGGTCGGTGGCTTCGTATTTCATGAAGCAATGAAAACCACGCTGTTGTTGGCAAGGACCGCCCTTCTCCTTGGGTTATTGATTCTCCCGACCTGGGGTGAAGAACAGGAACGAAAGTGGCGAACTCCGGAGGGACGTTTCTGGGTTGGAACGTTGCTGGATGTCGATGGTGATCGGGTACAGCTGCGCATGCCGGATGGCTCGAAGGGCAACATCTCCCTTTCGAAGCTGGGAGAACCCGATCAACGCTACATCGCCAAATTTGTCGCGGATCGCGAAGAAGCCGCTGCACTCGGCCCCGAGCAAATCGCCAAAGAAAAGGCACTGGCAGCCACGCTTTCCGAAGGCCCCCGAAGCTGGACCAGCAGCGACGGAAAAGCGATCCAAGGTCAACTGGAAGACTTCGACGGATCTACCGTTCAACTGCGAACGACGCGCGGCGTTTTCAAGTTTCCGGCAGATCGACTCAGCGCCATGGATCAACGGCTTTTGCGACGCTGGGTCGAAAATCGACCGGTCCAAGTCGGAGATTGGCCGGATTTTGTCGAGGCTCCCGATGACATGGAGATCGAGTTTGTCGATGGCGGCGTTGAAGGTTGGGAATTCGTCTACCGCAGCCCGCATTTTGAGTTTCGAACCACAACGCGGCTTTCCATCAGCGTGGTTCGCGAGTTCGCCAGAATTTTTGAAGCGACGTTTGAAGTGGTGAAAGCGCTACCCGTTGGATTCAATCCCCAGCCTCGTGAAGGCGGTTATTTCCTCACCGAGCTTTACGAAACCCGCAACGCTTACTACGCAGCGGGAGGACCAGCCGGAAGCGGAGGCGTGTTCATGGGCGGCGCGAACAAGATCATGATTCCCCTTCCCAATCTGGGTGTGAAACAGGTCGGCAACCGTTGGATCCTTGAGTCCGGAGCCGACAGTACTACGCTGCAACATGAGATCACTCATCAGGTGACTTATCGGTGGCTTTCGCAGTGGCCGGTCTGGTTCATTGAAGGCTTGGCCGAATACGTCTCGTCAGCCCGCTACAACAAGGGGCGCTACACGCTGAAAAACATGGCGGGCAATGTTGAAGACTCCATCATGGCCTATCCGGTGGATGGAAACAGTTTCCCCATGGTACCCATCGAGACGTTAATGACGATGGATCACGGAACCTGGGGCGCCGCTCTAACCGGTGGAGGAGCAACCTACAACTACCGCTCCTCCAACGCTCTCATGTTTTACTTTCTCCACCTCGATGGCGAAGGGGACGGATCAGGCGTCGCCACCTTTCTCCACGCCTTGAATCAAGGTGTTCCCTCCCGCACCGCGCTCGCCGAGCATCTGGTCCGTGGCCGCGACTTTGCGGCGCTCAGCGAAGAGGTCGATTCGAAGCTCAAGCAGTCGGGGATTCGGATCGAATATCGATAGTTTCCTTTCACCAATCGGACTCCGTTTGACCCGCTTTCGCCCCTGCGTATCATCCTCGCCACGTTATGGGAAGAGCCTTCGAATACCGCCGCAAGAGTAAGGAACAGCGCTGGGACAAGATGTCCAAGCTGTTCCCCAAGTTAGGGAAGTCCATCACCATGGCTGCTCGCGAAGGCGGCGATGACCCGGAAACGAACTCGAAGCTGCGTCTCGCGATCATGAACGCGAAGGCGGAGAACATGCCGAAGGACAATATCGAGGCGGCAATCAAGCGGGCGAGTGGGAAGGACGGGGCTGATATCACCGAAATCGGTTATGAAGGCAAGGCTCCTCACGGCGTCATGATTTTCATCGAGGCGGCAACGGACAATACCAATCGCACGGTAACCAACTTGCGAACCTATTTCAACAAGGCCGGCGGACAGCTGCTCGATTCCGGCTCGCTTCAGTTCATGTTTGGACGCAAGTCCGTGGTTGAATTCCCGATCGCGGATGGAACGAACATGGAAGAGGTGGAACTGACCCTGATGGATTTTGGACTGGATGAATTGGAGCAGAACGAAGGGGTCGCCTACGCCTATGGGGAGGTCACTGAATTTGGAAACCTGACCAAAGGCGTTGAGGATCTGGGGCTCGAAATCAGCAAGGCGAGTTTGAAACGAATTCCCAACTCGCCGATCGAACTTTCGGACGATCAAATGACGGAGATTGAGGTGTTGCTCGACAAAATTGAGGATGACGAGGACGTGCAGGCGGTCTTCACCAACATCGCTTAGAACTAGAGCAGTTTCACTGAAACTGCTCTAGGAGCCTGTCGGACTTATCCCGCACGGCTGCGAAAATCGAGGATTCGTCCCTGATTTCCCTTCGTTTTCGGCATTTGTGTCCCCACAAACTTCTCAAACGCATGAAAATCTTGACTCGAACCTCGAATTTCTCGCTCGGCGCTCTAAGTCCGACAGACTCCTAGGCCGGCTAGCCCAGCTCAAAGGTGACAATCTGGTTTTCCGTGATGAGGCGAAATTGCCCTGCCACTGCCCCCTGAATGACTGCCGCAGGTTTCCCGATTTCGTTCTTCAAACTTGCAGCCAACTCGATGCTCTTCTTCTGGATCGCATAGACCTGGATGCGCTCCTCATCGACAGCCGCAAGAAAGCCGGATCGCGTAAACGCAAGATGCACGTTATGCATCTCATGGGCAAAGAAGACGACGTTTCGCCAGTTCCGATCTCCCCAGATGAGTCCAGCTCCCTCGGCCAACGAAATCGCCAGGCGCGGGAGTGTCTCTGGTGGAGTGGCGACCAGCCGCTGAATGGTTCCCGGCATCGGCATCCACTCCGTCTCATTCCCACAATATTGAGCCAGACGGTTTCCCATGGCAAAGAAAAGGCCTTTCCCACAGAGTGTCATTGGGATCACCAATCCTGATTGCAAGACTGAATCGGAGGTCATTCCTGGTGGCAGTTGGGCCAGATGGTTGGAACGGGACAACTTGTCCACATGATGTTGCCGATCGAGGACCAATTCCGATTCGGTCAAGCGCAGCTCCCATCGCCCTCCCAATCCGTCTTCCGCCGCGCCAAGCACTCCAGGCTTCAACGGCTGAATCGCCAACGGCTGCCCTGACTCGTCAGGTTCCAACTCCCGCGCGGCGAGCTCAAATTCGAATCGGCTGACGACGCGGACCTTTGGTGTTCCGCCTGAAGCCGGATGCTGATCCGGCAGCAAGGCGACGTCTTTCCATGCCGCATTCGGACCGACCGAAACATAGGATTCTTCACCGTTCGACGAATGCCGAACCACGTGAATCTTTCCATTGAAGCCTCCCATCTGTCCCATGGCGATCAGCCCATCACGAAAGGCAACCGCTTTTCGGCAGACAAAATCCGGCATAAAACGACGCCGCAACTTTTCGACAACGGTCACCCGACCGTTTTGTCCCTGGACCGGCGGCGTAGTCACGAGTGGCGCTGAATGGGCGGCCCCAAAACGGCGCGCATCCCGCTTCAACAAGCGATCGTTCTCATCCAGCGAAGCGATGATCTTGGTTAGCGGTTTGGCGTCTTCGTCAGGTCGCGCAACCAGATGCCGGCCAACAACCACCCGCGTTGAATCCTCGGCCAGACTGCGAAGCTCCCTGCTTGCTCCATCGCGCACCAATTCCGCCATCACCTCGGCCAATCCCTTGGTATCGGTCGGACGATATTCCGTCTCCCGCAAGATCACGAGCGAAGCCAAAGCTCGATCATTCTCCTCAGCCGCGTCGCAGAGCTGAAAGTAAACGGACAACGCCTCTTTGGCTTCGCGACTGTGGGGCCACGATGCGAAAAGCAGATCCAATGCGCGCACCGGATCTTCCAGTTTCTCGGCAATCAGTTTGGCGGCCAACGTCGGCCGATCCAATCCCTGGAGCGCATTCGCCGCGCGTTCATAGGCGTCTTGCGCTTCCTTCGCGCGCCCCAATTCCACGAAAAGGTCCCCCATCGTCTCAAACTCCCCCATCTCCTCATACAACCGAAGCGCATCCTCGAAAAGACCGCCCTGCTTCAAACACTCTGCTGCCTCAGGCTTGTCATTGAGAAACTTACCATAGAGTTGAGACGCCTCTCGATAAGATCCAGCCGACTTCAGCGCGTTCGCCGCCGCCGCATAGTCTCCCAGCAACTGGGCGAAAATATAGGCTGCGCGACGATATCTTCCCAGAGTCAGTTCCCGGTTTGCCGCATCGCGATACCCGGTCATGAGACGTTGCGTCTGCGCCCAATCGAGCGACCACGGTGCCGCCACCTGCCCTCCGCCAAGATCTTTGAGATCGAAGTCAATCCTGCGCTCGCTCAGCGTCGAACCCGGCTGGGTAAAGCCCCGCATCCCCTCCCCTCCAATCGGCAGGGCAAAGCGCAGTCCTTTGTCCGGATCGGTATCCAACCAGTGCAACAACCGGTCAATCTCCCGATTTTGCTTCTCCAGAAGATTTCGGGTTGCCCAGTCTTCGACTTTGTTCACCCAGGTTGGATCCTTGACCTTGTCGGACTCGGGAAACTTTTTCGTGAATTGGCGGACCGCCTCAAAAAATGCCTCTCTAAGCCCGCCTGACGAATTCGACTCACCTTGGTAACCGGGAATCTTGTCTCCCGCCTGCTCCCCGATGTCTCCGCGGGACTCCTCCATCATTTCGACGAATTCTGAAACCGGGTTTGCCGCGAGGATGGTCAGTTTCTCCGGCAGTGACGGCAACCCGGGATGCCCAAAATTCCAGAGTTGGCCACGCGGTTCCGAAAGCGCAATTAAATCCGCCATCCGCACCGCGTCCTCTGCCTCAAAGCCGACGACTCCGGCCCCCGGCAAAAAGACGGTCACGTCGCGCAGAAACAAACTGGAGAACTCCCCATCGGTCAGCGGATATCGCAGTCGGGCGTTGGCCGGCAGGTAGAGGCGTCCCCCAACTAACGAATAGGCCAATGGACGCGGCTGAATCGCTGATGCGGGAAACCTGCCATTGGGGAGCGGCACGAACAATCCCGCGATTTCTCGTGTCGTTGCATGGCGAGGGACTGGAAAGAGAGGGAGCTCCCCCACCCTCGGAAACGGCATCGCACAAAGCGCTCTCACCCAGGCATCAGCATCTGCGCCCGGCAACAACCAAGCGTTCGTCGGCCCTGTTTTGCCATGGGTAATGCTGAGCGGAAACTCGATCGTCATCGTCAAGGATTCTGCGCCCGCTGCTTCAATCCGCCAAGGTCCAGAGAAAACGTCGCTGGTCCCTGCACCTGATAAAGATCCTTCTTCAGGAGGATCTTCGTTTCGGCAGTCTTCGCCGTCAGCTTTGCCCCTTTGGTAACGACTGAAGGCCAACCGGAAAGCACTGCCGTCTGATCGCCCAGGTTCACGACCAGCTTCTCAGCTCTCACCGTAATGGCTTCCTCTTTCACTTTACCCGTCACCACCACGTTCCCTTTTGCCTCACCCAGGTTCAGATCGATTTCATCCGCCACAATCGTATAGCCAAACATCGCGAACGTCGGTCGTTCTTGCTGCGCCTCTTCTTCCCCCATCACGCCAAACACGGTCGTGAACCAAACCACAGGCAACATCCAGACAGATTTCATAGGAGAGTGATACGCGAACGGTAAGACGTTGGCAAGACGGCAACCTTTGCCCGATCGGTTCAGAAACTTCAAAGCCGCCCTGTCAGGCGCCAACCAAAAGGGACTCCGGCCTCCGCGCCCCCCTTTCCAAGGCGAAACCGCCAAATCGGAAGCGTTCTGAATTCTGCATCTGTTAACCAGACAAACCATCTACACGCAGCGCCTTTAGTGCGCGGTATCTTGGTTTTTACTTCAAGATTCCGCGAAATAAGCGAAAGAATACGAGGAACTCATCGGCGGTTGAGTTTTGGCGATAATTCGCGGAATCTTAATTTTTGAATCGGATTCCGCGAATTATAAGGCGTGTCATGATTCCAAATTTGCGATTTACGGGTCATCGATTCCCCGCTTAGGGTGAACCAGTCATGGCAACTGCTTACAAATGCCCTGTGTGCCTCTGGACCAGCCATCAAGGCAAGGTCACGGCCCGCTTGATTGATGACTTTGAGGAGGGAATCGCGGTGGGAGAAACGAAGAAGGAGGCGTTGGAGCAACTTCGGGAATATCTGATTTATCGCTCGAAGAAGGACGATTTTTTCTGGCTCGATCCGGATTTTGATGAACCGGAGATTCGCCAGGTAAGAGTTAGGGTCGTGCCGGAGTATCACGACAACACACGACGTTTCCCCTGCAAGGAGCCGATCCTTTTGAAGCTGCCTTGTGCGGTGGGCCAGCGCTCGACCGGGCTTTGGGCAGCCTGTTTTCCGACCCTCGATCTCTATTTCGACTTTTACGACAAGGAGCGGTTCAATGAGTTGGCCAATCACTACGCGAAGCACACGCTCAGCGAACTAACCCCGAAAGAGTTGTCACGCTTTTTACCTCCAGCCGATTGCGAGATCGACTATCTCAATGTGACCCTCAAGGAGCAAACGGTGAAGTATGAGGAGAGCCAGGACACCCCCAACCTCCTCCATGTTGCGGATCCTATCGGAAAGCGAACGCTGGGACGAATCAGCCGGGCCTGGGAGCGAGATCGGGAAGTGGCCGACCTAGCGAAAACCTTGCAGGAAGAAGGTACGAATGTTTGTCTGGTCGGCGCGAGTGGATGCGGAAAAACCAGCGTCCTGGTCGAGGCGGCGCGCAAAGTCGGCCGCGACAACGAAGAGAAGCAGACGTCGCCCCGATTTTGGCTGAGCAGTGCGGCAAGACTCATTGCCGGGATGCGGTATCTCGGGCAATGGGAGGAGCGGTGCGAAGCGGCAATTCGCGAAATTACCAACCTGCGGGGGGTGCTCTGTGTCGAAAACCTGCTGGATTTGTTGAACGTCGGAGGTTCCGGACCAGAGAGCAGTGTGGGGGCGTTTTTGGTGCCGTATTTGAAAAGCGGAGAGTTGCGGCTGGTTGCCGAGGCGACGCCGCAGGAAGTGGAGGCCTGCGATAGGTTGCTCCCGGGACTGATCGATGAGATGCAAGTTTTGAAGATCGAGCCCTTTGAACCGCGCGCGGCGCTTTCAGTTTTGGGCCAGGCGGGCGATTACTTCACGCAAAACGAGCGGATCCAATTTGCCCGCTCCATCTCGGACGAGGTATACCACTTGTTTCGGCGCTTTCAGCCCTATGTCGCATTCCCGGGTAAGGCGATCCAGCTCATGAGCTCGGTGGTGGATCACAAGATGCAGGAAAAAGGGGCCGAGTCGGTTGAGCTGAACGATGTGCGCCACGAGTTCAGTCTGCAAACGGGCCTGCCCGATCTGTTTCTGCGTGAGGACGTTCCCTTGGCTTACGAAGATCTGATCGACACGTTTTCTGCGAGTCTGCTTGGCCAGGAAACAGCCGTGCGCCAGGTCAGCCGGACCATTGCCAAGTTCAAAGCGGGAATGAACGATCCGGGACGCCCGATCGGAGTGATGCTCTTTGCCGGGCCGACCGGAGTCGGAAAGACCCAGATGGTAAAACTGATCGGGGATTTTCTCTTCAGCAACAAGCCCGCCAAAGATCGTCTCGTCCGACTGGACATGAGCGAATACAGCGGTCCGGACGCGGCGGAACGGCTGATCGGCAACGTGACCGGTCGCCCGAGCGAGTTGGTTCAAAAAATCCGGGCCAATCCTTTTTCCGTCGTGTTGCTGGACGAAATCGAAAAGGCCTCCAACGAAGTCTTCGACGTGCTCATGAACGTGTTTGATGAGGGAAGACTGACCGACCCCCTAGGACGCGTCACCGCATTCAACAGCACCATCATTATTATGACGAGCAACCTCGGCGCGACCAGCTCCGGCGACCTCGGCTTTGGGGTGGGAGATTCTGACGATGAGGCCCCTCCGACGCGAACTGATCCGGCAAAAGTGCGTGAGTTCTTCCGGCCGGAATTCTTCAACCGAATTGATCACGTCGTCTTCTTCAACGCGTTGGGTAAACTGACGATTCTCGCGATCACGAGACTCGAGCTCGCCCAGATTTCACGGCGCGAAGGATTCATCGATCGCGATCTGAAGCTCGATTTTGAGGAACCGCTGATCGCCGCCATCGCCAGTGAAGGTTTCGACCCGATCTACGGAGCCCGGCCGTTGCAGCGAGCGGTTGAGGAGAAGGTGGTCATGCCGCTTTCACGGCTTCTCGTTGAAGATGCGGAACTCAGAAAGCAGACTCTAAGCTTGGATTGGGACCAGGACGAAAAGCTCATGACGATCCGGCAGGAGGACTGAGCTAACCCGGATATTTCATCTAACCAGAAAAAGAAGCTAAGGAAGGCGATCGATGAAGCGAAGGATGCATGGGAGGCTCTGAAATGGGGAAA
>JBCDHN010000059.1:0-8935 GCA_038749915.1 Verrucomicrobiota bacterium
GTGCCGATCGGCGTGATCGGGATCATTTATGAGTCGCGGCCGAATGTGACAAGTGATGCGGCGGTGCTCTGTTTCAAGACGGGGAATGCGACCATCCTACGGGGTGGCTCGGAGGCGTTTCACTCGAACACGGCGATTGCGAAAGCGCTGGGTGAAGGGGGCGCGGAAGCGGGGATGCCGGAAAACGCGATCCAGCTGATTCCGTTCACCGATCGTGAAAGCGTGAAGCACATGGCGGAGATGGATCAGTATCTCGACCTGATCGTGCCGCGCGGCGGAAAGGGATTGATCGAGACGGTGGTTTCGCTGGCGCGGATGCCGGTGATCAAGCACTACGACGGGATTTGCCACGTTTATGTGGATAAGGATGCCGATCTGGAAATGGCAAAGGCGGTCGCGATTAATGCGAAAACGCAGAAGCCGAGCGTTTGCAACGCCGAGGAGACGTTGCTGGTGCACCGCGACGTGGCGGACGAGTTCTTGAATGATGCGGGAACAGAGATGCTCGTGAACGGGGTCGAGCTGCGCGGCGATGAATCGACGATCGGGATTCTGGGATCGAAGGTGAAGGCTGCGACGGAAGAGGATTGGGAGACCGAGTATCTCGATTTGATCCTGGCGGTGAAGGTGGTGGAGAACCTCGATGAAGCGATCGACCACATTAATCGCTATGGCTCCCGCCACTCCGACAGCATCATCACGACCGACAAAGCAGCCGCCGAACGGTTTCAGATGGAAATCGACTCAGCCTGCGTGTTCGTGAACGCCTCAACGCGGTTCAACGATGGTGAGGAGTTCGGCTTTGGCGCAGAAATCGGGATCAGCACAGACAAGCTTCATGCTCGCGGCCCGATGGCGTTGGAAGAGCTAACGAGTTACAAGTATTTGCTGACGGGCACCGGGCAGGTGAAGTAGCTTCGATTGGCAGTCGAAGTCTGTGCGAAGAAAAGCATGCCATTGCCCTTCCAGCCCTTTGACAAAACCAAGGCCCTCCGCATCTACTTCACGAATATGCCGCACTGGCGCCAAGACGGATGCACCTATTTTGTCACCTATCGTCTCGATGACTCCATCCCTCTGCGGAACCTGGAATTCTGGGAGGACGAAAAGGAGCATTGGATGGCCTCTGAAGGAGTTGATCTCAGCGAAAACGAAACCTGGAAAGACGGCTTCAGCAAACTTGACGAACATCGCCAGCGAACGTTTCTCAAGGCGTTCAACAGCCAGTTGAACGAATACCTCGACGAGGGACGAGGCTCATGCGTTTTGCGCGACCCGCGCTGCGCAGAGATTGTCCTATCGGGATGGCAGTATTTCGACTCCAAGCACTACGACCTGCACGACATTGTTGTGATGCCCAATCACGTTCATTTGATGCTTACACCGTATCCAACTCATGAGTTGGAGAAGATCCTGCAGAGCCGCAAAGGACAGTCTTCACGGGAAATCAATCGAATGATGGGCCGACAAGGTAGACTCTGGCAAAAGCACAGCTACGACCATATTGTTCGAAATGGGAATGAGGCTATCACATTCTCCGAATACATCGCCAACAACCCGAAATGGGCTAAGCTTCGCAAGGGAGAATTTCAACATCGTAGCTTCGACTGGCAGTCGAAGTTTGCAGAGGAATTTGGCGAGTAGGGTGAAACGAATTCGACTACCAGTCGAATCTACGGCGAGCCCCCTATGCCTGACATTCGCGATTGTGCCCGCGCCACGAGAATGCGAGGATTCGGCGTGAAGCCCTCCCCTTTAGTCCCTGTCCTTCTCTGCTTTGCTCTCCCCATGGCCGCTTTATCTGAATCTGTCCGCAAACCGCTTCCGAGTCAGGAGGCAATCGCCAAGTTACCAAAGGATGGTGGTGAGGAGTTCAACCGGCTGGTGTTCTCGCAGAGTCCGTATCTGCTGCAGCACGCCCGCAACACGGTTGATTGGTATCCGTGGGGGGAAGAAGCGTTTGCGCTGGCGGCGAAAGAGGACAAGCCGGTGTTCCTGAGTGTGGGCTATTCGACCTGCCATTGGTGTCATGTAATGGAGCATGAGTCGTTTGAGGACGAGGAGGTCGGGAAGAAGATCAATGAACACTTCATCGCGGTGAAGGTGGACCGCGAGGAGCGGCCGGACATTGACGAGGTGTACATGACCGTGACGCAGTCGCTGACCGGAAGCGGCGGTTGGCCCATGACCGTGATCATGACAGCGGATAAGCGGCCGTTTTTTGCAGGGACGTATTTCCCGAAAAATGATCAACCGGGACGCCGCGGGCTGATGTCGACCCTGGATTTGGTGAACGACTATTGGGCGAACAATCGCCAAGCTTTGCTCGATGACGCCAACAACATCACCAAGCTGTTGAAGCAGAGCATGGAGTCCCAGGAGGGAGACGTCGATCCTGACGAGGCCATCCAGCAGGCCTATGATGGATTGGCTGGACGTTATGATTCGAAGAACGGCGGCTTTGGCTCAGCTCCCAAGTTTCCGGTTCCACCCAATCTGTCCTTTTTGCTGCGCTACCATCAGCGGAGCGGCGACGCCAAGGCGCTGGAAATGGTGGAGAGCCAACTCACCGCGATGCGGAAGGGAGGCGTGTACGATCACGTTGGCTTTGGGATTCATCGCTACTCCACGGATCCCATCTGGCTGCTGCCGCACTTTGAAAAGATGCTCTACGACCAGGCGCTGACCGCAATCGCTTATGTCGAAGCCTATCAAGAGACGAAAAACCCGTTCTATGCCGACACGGCGAAGGAAATTTTCACCTATGTGTTGCGCGACATGACCAGCGTGACCGGCGGCTTTTACAGCGCAGAAGATGCGGATAGCGAAGGTGAAGAGGGCAAGTTTTACGTCTGGACGCCAGCCGAGATCATTGAAGTTCTGGGAGAGGAAGACGGCGCAATCTTCAACCAGATTTTCAGCATCACGAAGGAAGGTAATTTCGTGGAGGAAGCAAAACGGGTGAGGACGGGGGACAGCATTCCACATTTGAAGATCACGATCGGCGAAATGGAGAAGCGCAACAAACAGGAGCCAGGCGAGCTGGCCGCGCGAATCGAGGGAATGCGGGCGAAGCTGTTTGAGCATCGCGAGAGCCGGATTCATCCGATCAAAGACGACAAGATTCTGACCGATTGGAATGGATTGATGATCGCGGCATTGGCGAAAGCGGCCCAAGCCTTGAATTCAGCCGAGTATCGCGAAGCGGCGACCAAGGCGGCAGACTTCGTGTTGGGCACGTTGCGTGACGAGAATGGCAGACTCCTGAAGCGCTACCGGGCCGGAGAAGCGGGTCTGACCGCCCATTTGGAAGACTACGCCTTCATGGTTTGGGGGCTGATCGACCTCTACGAAGCCACCTTCGAGACACGTTTTTTGGAAGCAGCGATCGAACTTACCGACTCCACCTTGGAACACTTCTGGGACGACGAGGAAGGAGCCTTCTTCATGACAGCGGACGATGCCGAAGAGCTCCTGGTTCGTTCGAAGAAGCTCTATGGTGGTGCGATTCCCTCGGGCAACGCGGTTTCCGCGCTGAACCTGATTCGACTCCATCGCATCACGGCGAGACCGGAATTTGAGTCGCGCTTTCACTCGCTGATCCAGGGTTTCGGCAAGCAAATTACGCAATCGCCCAGCTCTTTCCCGCTGGTGATGACGGCGATCGATTTCCAACACGGGTCATCGAAGGAAATCGTGGTTTCAGGCAATCCTGCAGCAGCCGATACCCAGGCCATGCTGGCCGCGATTCGCACACCCTTTCTCCCCAACAAAGTGGTGGTGTTTCGTCCTCCTGGTGACGATTCTCCCATCGTGAAACTGGCTCCTTATACCGAGGCCCAACTTCCGATCGACGGAAAGGCGACAGCCTATGTCTGTGAGAACTTTGCCTGCAACCTGCCAACAACCGATTTGGAAAAGATGACCGAACAAATCGGCATTCAGCAGCCTGACAAACCGTGAAGAAGCACGAATGGAGAGAACGGACCGAAGAAGGGCCGCGCCTGTTTATCGCCTCCCATCATGGAGCGGAATGGACTCTGCGGTCCAAATTGAAGTCCGACGAGGACTGGAACCATCATGATCCGATCGAGCTGGAGCATTGGGTGGCGCTGCGCGACATTCTCTGGCGAAAATACCAGAGAAAGCGAGTTCCGTTCAGCCAGATTGAACAGATCGACAAGACGATAGATGCCCTGCGGGAAGAACTGCCAGGTCGGGTCGTTGAAGAAGCAACGGAGGAAACCGGGGAATAGTCTGCCTGGGGGATCGACAGGCCATCGGCCCAAGGTTTTGCGACCTGGGATTTTCAATTTTGGATTCCCCCAGCTCTGGATAGAGTAGTGCGCGAATGCCGGATGACTTTCAGATCCTACTTTACTACCGCTACAACCCCATCCCTGATGCCGAAGGGTTTGCTGAGGAGCATCGCTCGTTTTGCCAAGAGCTTGAACTGCGCGGGCGCATCTTGATTGGGGACGAAGGAATCAACGGAACTGTATCCGGAACGACGGCAGCGACCGAACGCTACATGGAAGCTCTGATGGCCGACGAACGAACCAAAGGCACTGAATTCAAAATCGATCCGGCATCGGAGCATTCCTTCAAAAAACTTTCCGTGAAATATCGGCCGGAGATTGTCACGCTGGGGCTTGACCAGGATGAGGACATCGACCCGAACACCGTTACCGGAAAACGGTTGTCACCCAAGGAGTGGCTGGAAGCAATGGAGACCGAAGACCCGATCATCATCGATGGCCGCAATGATTACGAAAGTGCTCTCGGCCACTTCAAGGGAGCAATCTGCCCGGACGTGGAGAACTTTCGTGACTTCCCCCAGTGGATTCAGGAGAACCTGGCAGACGTCAAGGATCGCAAGGTTCTGACCTATTGCACGGGTGGAATCCGTTGTGAGAAGCTTTCCGGCTATCTGGTGCAGGAAGGGTTTCAGGACGTAAGCCAACTGGACGGCGGAATCGTGAAATACGGCAAGGATCCGGAAACGCGGGGCAAAAACTATGACGGGCTCTGTTACGTTTTTGACGAACGCATTGCCGTCGAATCCAATTTTACGGAAACTCGCACGATCATCAGTCATTGCGAAAAATGTGGGGAGAAGTGTGCCCGATATCGCAACTGCGCGTGGGTCGAATGCAATCGTCAGCATTTTCTTTGTGAGCGTTGTGAGGAGACCAAAGGCCGTTACTGCAGTGAAAACTGCGAGCATGGTGCATTGGTTTGACTGCCTCTTGTTCGAACCGGAAACAAACCTCTCAAACTTTCTCGAACTGTAACCGAAAAGGGGCTTGATCAATGGTCCGAAAAAGACTTCTCTTGGCGCACACCTAGTACTGGTGCTTTGAACAAGCCACACAAACAACGAAACACATGAGTCAGAGCAAGAATATCCTTTCCAGTGATGTTGAAATTCAGGGCAAACTCAAGTTTGCCGATGATCTTATCATCGACGGAAAGATTGAGGGAGAAGTCGAATCCAACGGTCACCTAACGATCGGCGAAAACGCAAACACCAAGGGAGAGATCAAAACCAAATCCCTCGTGGTATTCGGCAAGGTTGAAGGAAACATCACGGTTCAGGAGCGTTGTGAGCTCAAGTCGAGCACCGAAATCGTTGGCGACATCGCTGCGGGTTCCTTGTCCATGGAAGAAGGTGCCTGTTTCGTCGGAGCATCCAAAGTTGGTCGTGCTGCTGCAGCTCAAGGCGCTGGCGGCCCCAGACCTGCCTAACGGGTCTACGGATCCCACGCTGGCGGACTCCAAGCTGGGCACGTGGTTTAAGGTTTTCGCGGATCTTCGCTCTGAATCCGCCCCCCGTTCACCTACTTGTCCTAGGCGTTTCCCAACTTCCCTTGCGTTCCAACCCAGTTGGCCGCGTGGCAAACCAACTCACGCATCGTCTCAGCCTGTAGCTTGCTCTTAATTTGGCGGTAGTGGGTTTCCACCGTCTTCTCGCCAATGTGCAGCCGACTTGCGATCCCAGAGGTGGAAAGCCCTCTTCCCATTAGTTCAAACACTTCCAGTTGTCGGTCAGACAAACTGGCGACTGCCGCTCGGTGACTGACTTCCTGATCACCGGTCGGTTTCCGAAATCGCGATAAAAGCCGCGTTCTGGCACGGTCGCTAAGGAAGACATGGCCCTCGGCGACCTTGCGGATTCCCTCCACCACCAGATCGGTCGCTTCATCTTTGGCGACGTATCCCTGAGCCCCGGCATCCAACACTCGCTCCACGTAGATATTCTCGTCATGCATTGAAATCACGAGGATGCCTCCGCGAAACGTGGCAGCTCGAAGGTCGCGAATCACGCTTAGACCATGATAGTCGCCCAAGGTGAGGTCCAAAAGCACGACATCCGTTTCTGCTTCGATGATCTTTTGCGCGGCATTGATTCCTTCGCCCGATTCTCCACAAATTTCCATATCAGGCTCCATCTCAATGGACTGTCGCAAACCGGCGCGAAAGAACGGGTGGTCATCGACGATAAAGACCCGATTGATTTCTGATTTCATGTATTCCTGCTAAGTTGAGGGAATCTCCAGTTGCTCAAGCGGCAAACGACAGATGACCTGCACACCAGGCCTGCCAATCCCTGACTCTATACGAAAGCTCCCTCCCAGTAATCGAGCGCGATGCGCCATGGATCGCAAGCCCAAACCTCTCTCATTCTCACGGTTCACCAATTCCTGAAGTGCCACAGGGTCCCCCTCGCCATTGTCGAGGATTGCCAAAAACACATTCATCCCGGCCGCCCAAAACCTGACATCGACCCGGCTGGCGTTCCCATGATGAAGGGCGTTGCGCACGGCTTCCCGTGAGATCAGCCACAATTGGTTTGCCATCGTATTGCTCAGCTCACGGGTTCGAAGCGCCACATCGAGATGAAGTTCCAAGCCAGGATGCTGCTGCTGAAGCTCCTCCAGATGGGTTCGCCAAGCCTGCTGAAGGGTTTGGCCTTCAACCGCAATTGGAGCCATTCCCCGCGCCAGATCGCGGGTGAATTTGGTCGACTCATTCAGCTGTCGCACATTTTCCTCTGCTTCGGCCGAAAGCTCGTCCTGACCAACTTGCGCCAGCTTTTTGGCCAGCACCTTTGCACGAAATCCCATCCCGCTGAGACGCTGACAAAGGTCGTCATGAAGCTCGATCCCGATGCGCATTTTCTCACGCTCCGTCGCGTCGAGCACCTCCTGCTGGAGTCGGGTCTCGTTGGTGATGTCAATGCCCAACACATAGACTCCGGTGACCTCCTTTTCCGCATTCCGCTGGGGAATGTAACAAACCCGGAGCGTCAATTCACCAGAGTTGGGAGTCGAGGTTTCCGTCTCAAAAATCTGCTCTACACCGTTCAATGCCGCACGCAACTTGGGTTCAACACGCTTCCATGCCCCATCACCCAACAGCTCACGTACCGGCATTCCCCGAACCTGTTCGATCGGCAATCCAAAAGCCTCTTCATACTTTCGGTTCACAAACGCATACTCCAGGTTCTGATCGACCACCGAGAAGAACCCCGGCACGTTCTCCGCGATCATGTTGATATTCTGGGTCCGCTCTTCCACTCGATGCTGGAGATCTTCCGCCAAATCCCGCAGTTCGTTCTCTTGACGTTTGCGATCCGTGATATCGAAGCTGACACCGACCATGCTGATGGCTTCGCCCTCGGAATCAAAAGTCAGGGCTGCTTTCCCTTCAATCCACCGAATCGTGCCATCCTCCAGGAGGACCCGAAACTCGTGATCAAAGTCTGACTTTTCATTCAATGCGAGGGCCGCTGCCTCGGCAACACTATCGCGATCGTCCGGGTGAATTGCTTTTGTAAACTCATCTCCGGTTGCTCTCCACTGGCTCGGCGGAAATCCGAAGAGTTCGCCAAGCCGCTCATCAAACGTGCAGAATCCGGACGCATAATCGTGCTCCCACGCCCCCATTTTTCCTCCAGCCAGCGCGAGCCTCAGACGATGATTGGTCCGGCGTTGATTGGTGGAGTCCGTGAAGAAAACAGTCACGCCTCCATTGGGCGAACGGTGAAACCGGCAATTGTACCAACTCTCGAGCGGTGCATAGTATTCCTCCAACTCACGGACCTTGCCATCTTCACGAACGCTCTTCACTACCCCATAAAACTTACTCTCCGTAATCTCCGGAAAGACTTCATCAATCCTGCGCCCCAACATTTCATCACGACTCAACCCCAAAACCTTGGTCGCGGGCTCGTTCACGTAAATGTATCGTAAATCCGAATCCATGGAGAGGATGGAGTCGGAAACCCCTTCCAGTACTTCTTGAATCTGCAGTTGATCGGGTTTCATCGGAAGCGGTGGATTGAATGCCAACGGAGATGATAGAGGCGAAGTCCGGACTTGGCAGTCACAATCTTCTCAATCCTGAGAATTCGGTGTAATCCTGCGCATCTGACTGTTGGCCCAATCATCTTAAGGAAAACCATTAACCCAAGCCTGTTAAATTCAACAACTTCTCAATTTTGAGAAGAAATGCTACAAAAGCGTTGTTGTCAGGATTCAGATCAAGGTTCCGAATCTAAAGCAGCGTCCCCGAGAGAGAGCTTCAGGGTTCGGTGGTAGAACCATTATAGGAGGCAATTACCATGGGCAAAAGTTTCTCTCTTGGGGCGCGGCTGATCTGGAAATCACCGTTGGCTCAGACCACCACCCGATGCACTCTCTGAGTCATGCGGGTCAAAACCTCCCATGAAATGGTGCCTGCTTTATCAGCGATTTCCGTCGCCAGAATCGGTCTTTCGATGTCTCCCTGCTTTCCGATCAACACCACTTCGTCCCCGGGATGAGGCGCGGTTTCCAATTTCGAAACATCGACAACGATCTGGTCCATGGTCACCCGTCCCAGCATCGGACATCGCTTCCCACCGATCAAAACCTCCGCGCCCTGACTCGAA
>JBCDHN010000060.1:0-8850 GCA_038749915.1 Verrucomicrobiota bacterium
CGCGAAGACGTCCTTCTCTACACTGGCAACGATGATCAGATTCTGCTCGATCTCCTCACTCCGTTTTCGTGGCGTGGTCAGACGCGTTTTATCGTCGGGGGTTTGTTGGGGCAGTGGGGAGTTTGGACGAAGCGAGCGGTTGAATGGCTGGAAGAAGTGAAGTTGGCGCGTCAATCGACGGAGATCTCCAACGCGTGGCTGATTCGGAATGCGGCGTTGACGGATGCAAATGGGGCGGTCTTTGATGCTGCGAATGACTTTGCCGGATGCATCCCGGGGATTCTGGAGGTGCTGCGGCGACAAGGCCTTGTGCCCTCGAACCGTTGCCTCGATCCCGAAGAGCGGCTTTCACCAGGACAGGCCGAAGAGCTGGATCGCGTGATAGCAGCGTATCCGGAAGTGAGCGATCAGGAATTTGTTCGTGAAAATCGGGAACGTTGGATGGAGTAGAGTTGGGCTTTGTCTGAGGATCGGGTAAAGAGCGGTCTGAACCGCGAATGCGCCATCCTGAGCTTGTCGAAGGATCTCCCGGTTTTTAAGAAGCACTCGAGCTTCCTCTGCAACTTCACCCACGAGCGTCCCCCTTGGAATAATCGTGGAATGGCGAAACTCCGAGGGTGGGGAATTGAGAGATCCTTCGACAAGCTCAGGACGACATTAGACGAGGCCTCTCGGGGAGCCAAACGAAGCTGACCCGGAACCGCCGAACGGCTATTTCCCTCCTTTTTCGACGTAGTCGAGAATCCGCACAAATGTTTCGCCTTTCTGGCGATCCGTAATGTTGGGATTTGCCTTCATCTTTTCCCTCATGATCTCGCCGACTCGTTTTCTCTGCGTCTCGGTCATTTTGCCCATGCGTTTTTTGACGTATTCGCCGAACTTGCGCCGTTCTTCATCCGTCGGTTTGGAACGCTGATCCGGACCGGTGGGAACCTTGACTCCAGGAGTCGACCTTCGAGGTTCGGGATTCAGTTGCTTCTCATCAAACCGAACCGTGATCATCTCACCCCCGTTCACGGAAATCTTCGCGGTCATCGATTGCAGATCATCGTCCGGAGAGATCTCGACCAGCTTCCACCCCAGTGAATTGTTATCGCCGGAAACGACATGGGTTTCCTTCGATTTCCGGTCGAACAAGGTGATCATCGATTGATCCCCAAGATGGGCAACTCCGGTAAGGCTTAACGTGTCCGAGAGGTTGAGAGAACGGGTGAACGGAGAGTTGTTGAGAAGGTCCTCGTAGTCATCGTTGGCAACGGGTTGGGGCGAACCAACGGTCTTGGTATCGGCCTCTTCCTGGGCGAGGGAGCCTGCGCAGGACATCACAGCCGCGAAGACGATGGCGGCGGTCTTGCAGGTTCGTCGCCCTTGGTAAATCGGGGGATTTTGAAGGAAGCGGTGACCGAGAATAGGCATCTCCATGCATACACTCCGCTCATCCGCGAAAAATTCGCGAAAAATCCGACGATTTTGGAACCCCCGAACACCGCCAGGTTGCGATGTTCGGGAGGAAAGGCTCAGGCAGCCTCAAGCTGCTCCAGAGGATCCGGCAAAAGATAGCGCAGCAGGCATCCCACACCGCCGAACTGCTCCAGAATGGCCGAGTCGGAAACCGTTTCGACCTCGACCCCGCTGCGAACGGCAAGTTTCGTCAATTCTTCCTGAGCGGAGGGGTCGTCATGGTCCTGCTGAATCAACAGGAGATCAGCCTGACCGATTTCAAGCGCATCTTTACAAGCCTCGTAGCCCACCAGCCCCAGCCCTCCGCTTCGTACGGCTGATTCGAGTCGGGCCACATTCGCGGTCGATTCCTGGCGTTCCCGCTCGATGAAGACCTGCAATGCTTCCCGCACCACGGCGCTGATCCCGTCTTTGGGATCCACCACCATGGTGTTGATCACCTTCGCTTCCAAATGCTTGGGCAAGGCCTTGCGCATCCGGCTGACAAGATGGGGTGAGCCACCGAGAATCAGGTGGGTGTGTTGACGGCTGGTGACGAGATCGTTGATCACGGCAATTTTCTCTTTCAGGAAGCGATCGTTGCGGTCGCGTCGGTGGTTCTGATAATGTTCCTTGGTCCACTCGCGACCCACGCGCCAGCGCAGGTCTGGACGTTCGGTGATGATGGCCTCGGTCACCCGGCCAATGCTCGTTTCGATAATCCGGGCCTCGTCGTCGGAAAGCAGCACAATCACAAAACGGTGATAGACGTCCTTCAACTCAACGAGGGGATAAATGTGGGGAGTTTCAGCAACCGAGAAGGCGCTGGGCAAAGGACGGGCAAATTGCATCGGCACAAAGAACGGCTTGTCACCCCAACGCGAAAAAAGCGCTGCTCCGCGGGCATTGTGGCGAAGCCTTGATTGGACCCAATCGCGAATTTGCTCGTAGGCATCATCAAAATCGCGGCGTGCCTGGCCGCGAAGGCTGAGTGCAGCCAACTCAACGCGCGCATCGACTTCCGTCAGCGGATTGGAGCGAGGTTGATCCAGGTTGAGGTAGCAGCTGATCACTGGACTTTCGTTTGGATCCACGAGCGCGAGGCGGCGGATGTTTTTACTGAGTTGCTTCGTATCCATGTGTTTATGAGTTTGTTAGGGGAGTTTAAGGTTGATGTTGAAGGGTGAGTTCACAGAAAATTCGCGGTTGCGAGCTGGGCCGGAGCGGAAGCAAGAGTTTGAAACTGATGATCCGCCATAGTTGGTGAAGCTGACTCCGGCTGACCCGACTCGTGGTAATTGAGAACGATCGAAAAGAGGGCGAGACAGTTGAGACTGAGAATCTGGGTGGCTTCCGCCAGGTCTTCGAGCTCGGGCTCCGCGCGACATTCGCGAGCGATCAGAAGATTGGCTCGGGCAACGGAGAGAAAATGTTCCCAGGAGGGAGCGTTATTCCGATCTTCAATCAACCAATGGAGCTGGGCTTGTGAAATGATCGCCGTGCTTTGAACTCGAGCGATCAATTGAAGCACAACGGAATCTGTCACGGGATCAAAGCTTCGGGATAGATGCTTTGCCATATTCCGAATGGAATGGTGCATGTGCAGGGTTTCGAGGGCGATGTCCAAGGGAAACTCAAGGCTTGAGGAGGAACGTACTGGGTCTTTGATAACGTCATTCATGGCGTGATAATAAATACATGATTTAAATTTCATGTTTCACAAGTCATTTTTTATGGTAGCCTTCAAAAAAGCTTCGAGTGCAATGATGACGAACACCCCAGAGCAACCCACCACCACAGGTTGGACCTTCCTGACGAACCATTCCCACATCCTAGTATGTTTGGTTACCAACCCCACGATGAGAATCCGTGACCTTGCGGTTGCCGTGGGGATTACGGAGCGAGCTGTTCAGCGAATCCTGACGGAGCTGGAGCAGGGCGGGGTGATCGAGAAAGAGCGCGAGGGGCGGCGGAATCGCTACGTCGTTAAACTGGAATTGCCACTGCGACATCCACTGGAGTCCCACTGCACGCTTCGCGAGCTGTTGAAGACGTTGACCAAGAGCGCCGAGTTGGAAGCGGCGTAGGAACGGTCGATTCGGTCGGAGTACAGAATCGAGATGGCTGCATCGGACTTCCTTCGTAGGCAGATTCCAGCCAACGCTTGATGTCCGCTTCAAGAGACTCCTGCATGGTCTCGGGATCGGACTTGGTGATGTAGATAACCCGGATGGGGGCTGTGAATTCCTGGGAACGGGGAATCGGGAACGGTCTCAGCTTGGTCACTTGTTAGGGCAGTAATGGTAACGCTGAAGTCATGCAAAATAAAACACGTAAAAATTGTCATGTTTTAAGTTGCATCAAATTCAGATCAGGTGAATAGTCGCGCCGAATTGAAACTTCCTGACTCCTACTTTGATGAATTCGCTTCCTTCCTATCAGTATTCTCCAATCCTTCTTAATCTTGCGGTCCTTGACGAGGTCCAATGGTTGATCGGCCAGCTTCAACTTGCCAATGCAGACATTGAAGCGGCGCTTGATTGGTTCACCACGAGCGAAGATGACGAGGGCAGAAGGTTCGATTTCGCTCGTGAGGTCGAGATTGAGCTCGCTTTGCTTGAGGGAAATCTGACCTGCCTGCTGGCTGATTCAGAACTCCTCAATCCCGAGGAGGCAACTGACTTTCTGGGTCGAGCTGCCAACACCCTCCATGAAAAAGCAATGTTCGCGGAGGCCGAATTCTCAGCCATTCGTTTTTCGACCATGCTGCACGATCTCGGCAATCGTTACAAAGCCGTTGAGGAGCAAGTGGGCAACTTGATTGAACCAACTCATTCCCTGAACAGCTGAATCCAATCCCAAACCCATCGTCTAGAGAACCATGATATTTTTGATTGGCATTTTTGTCGGAACGTTAGGGATTTCACTCCTTGCCTCCTGGCATGTGAGATCGACCTACAATCGCTACAACCAGGTTGCGGCCACATCCCGTTACAGTGGGGCGCAGGTCGCGCAGCAGATGCTTCTGAATGAAGGGATTCAAGACGTGGAAGTAACGTCTGAGCCCGGCATGCTGAATGATCACTACGATCCTTTGCGCAAACGCCTCGTCCTTTCACCCGACAATTATGATGGTTACTCGATCGCGGCAGTAAGCGTCGCCGCGCATGAAGTCGGCCATGCCGTTCAACACGCGAGAGGGTATGCTCCGCTGCAGTGGAGGATGGCGGCCGTGGGAACGGTTGGATTTGCCAGCAACCTGGTAACGTGGCTGCCCTTGCTTGGCATGGTTACGGGAATCTTCGCGACCAGCACTGGCTTCCTGATGATGGCAATCGGGTGGGGCATCATTACGCTCTTCAATCTGATCACGTTGCCGGTGGAATATGATGCCAGCCGCAGGGCGAAGCAGGCGCTCCGTGGATCCGGGTTCATCACCATGCACGAGAGAGATGGGGTTGATCGCGTTCTCAATGCCGCAGCTCTCACTTATGTTGGTGCGCTCCTTACCTCCCTGGCCTGGATGTTCTATTACCTCCTTCCCATGAGTCTCCCCCAGGACGAATAGTTTCCCTCACCCAGAAGCTCCGGGGCCTGCCTGGTGTGGCCACTTGGTCTGGCCCCGGAGCGAATTGGGCGGAAACGACAGTGTCTGGTTGTATTGTCCGGAATTGGAGTCATTGATGCGGATGACCACGTGATTGATGACCGACCGGGCTTTTTTGATGCCTGAACGGCACCTTGAAACGATTGAAATGAGTCTAACCAATCCTACTCCACGCGAACTTGTCGAAACCGGCTTGGAATCGCTTGATCTAGAAGTTCAGGAAGTCATAGCCTGCCTTCGCGAAGTCCTGAGTTCGTCCCTTCAACCGGAGCTTGCGGATGCGCTCCCCTGGTCTGGTCAGGACGGCAAGGATTCGGCGAATGCCAACCCTGGTGATGCAGCACAGGCAGCATCGATCGCCTTCCAACTGCTCGACATGGTGGAGGAACGTGTGGCGCAGGAAACGCGGAGACGGCGCTCCGACTTGCTCGGTCCGGCGGCGGAGAAAGGACTCTGGGCGCACTGCCTCGAATCGCTCAAGAAGGAAGGATTTACCGAGGACGAGATTGGTTCGGCCATTCAGGCAGTTCGGGTCGAACCGGTGTTTACCGCACACCCCACCGAGGCAAAACGCCCCAGTGTCAGGGAGCGTCATCGGGATATCTACAACCTTCTGCTCGAACTCAAAAACACGGCGCTGTCCAAGCAGGAACGCGAACAGGTCAAGGTCGACTTTCTCGCTTCGCTCGAAGCGCTTTGGCAAACCGGCGAAATTCATGTGGAGAAGCCGACCATCGAACGCGAACTCCGCAATGCCCTGTATTATCTTCGCGAAGTGTTTCCAGATACGATGGAAGCGGTGATGCGCAATCTCGCCTTTGCCTGGAAAGAGGCCGGTTTCGATTTGGAGAATCTGAAAGAAATCGGGGGAGGTCCTCGAATCCGTTTCGGACTATGGATCGGTGGAGACCGCGATGGTCATCCCTTTGTCACGGCTGATGTTACACGTCAGACGCTGGTGGCGCTTCGGGAACAAGCGATCAAGCTCTATCGCCGCGAGTTGGCGGATGTTGCTGAGCATTTGTCGGTAACTCCCGTCAAGGGACAAGCGCCAGCTGCCTTGCTTCAACGCGTCGATGAGCTGGTCGAGCACCTCGAGGAAACGGGAAAACAGGTTCAGGATCGTAACATCGGGGAGCCGTGGCGTGCGCTCAGTTATCTGCTTCGTGCGCAGCTCGCATCCTTGGAGTTTGTCAATCTGGATGCCTTCCGGCAGGACATCGCGCTGCTCGGAACCTGCTTGCGTGAAAACGGAGCGTCGCGTCTTGATGATCGGTTTGTGCAGCCCTTGCTCCACAAGTTGGACGCGTTTGGCTTCCAATTGGCCGACCTCGACGTCCGCCAAAACAGCGGCTTTCACGACAAGGCGGCCGCCCAGCTGTTGGCGGCGGTTGAGGTTCCGGATGGAGAGAATTTTGCAGATTGGCCGGAAGAGAGGCGGGTGGAATTTTTAACCGAAGAGCTAGGCACTCAGCGTCCGTTTCTGCACTGGGATCAGTCCGCTGGAGAAGAGGCGGACGCGGTGAGGGATTGTTTCCGGGTCCTCGCGGATCATCGTAAGAAGTTTGGCGCCGGAGTCGGAGCGTTGATCGTCAGCATGACGCGTCAGCTAAGCGATTTGCTCCTGGTTCACTTGTTTGTCCGGGAGGCGGGGCTGTCTGAACTGGATGACGGTGAGTTGGTTTGCCCGCTGCAGGTAGTCCCCCTGTTTGAAACCCTCGACGATCTTCATGGCGCTTCGGCAATTGTGGATGATTACCTGTCCCATCCCGTTGTTCGTCGCAGTCTTGAAGTTAGCTGCGGAGACGCAGCCCGTCTCACCCAGCAGGTGATGCTCGGCTACAGTGATAGTAACAAGGATGGTGGAATTGTGGCGAGCCAGTGGGCGCTTCATTGCGCGCAAACCGCCATCACCGAGGTTGCTCGAAAGCATGATCTTGATATCCGCTACTTTCATGGCCGGGGAGGAACGATCAGTCGTGGTGCCGGTCCAACCAACTGGTTCATCCGGGCTCTTCCCCATGGTTCTTTGCATGGCGATTATCGCATGACCGAACAAGGTGAGACCATTGCGAGAAAGTATGCCTATCCCGACAGCGCCACTTACCATCTGGAGTCGATCGCTGCCTGCGTGACCCGGGCGACGGTCCGTCATCGCAAGTCAGATCCTGCGGAGGATCCCGGGCTGGATCTTCTGGGGAATTTGGCAGATTGGAGCCGCGAAGCGTATCGCTCCTTGTTGGAGTCGGACGACTTTATTGCCTTTTACCGGCAGGCCACCCCGATCGATGCCCTTGAGCAAACCCAACTTGGTTCGCGTCCTTCGCGCAGAACGGGCACGGCCAGCCTCGACGATCTTCGCGCGATTCCGTGGGTTTTCAGCTGGACCCAGTCCCGATTCTATTTACCGGGATGGTTTGGAGTGGGAACCGCCTTGAATCGCCTGGCGGAGGAACGGCCGGAAGACTTCGAGCGCCTGGCAACGACGATCGGACAATCAACTTTGCCGCGTTACGTCTTTACCGGAGTCGAAACCAATATCATGAGCGCGAGTCTCGAGCTGATGCAGTTGTACGCATCGTTGGTTGAGGATGAATCGATTCGCACCCGGTTCATGGGGCGGTTTGAGGAAGAGTTGACCTGGGCCAAGGATCACCTGCAGAAGTTGTTTCCGGAGCCGATTGAGATTCGTCGAGCCCGCTATGCCACAACTCTCGCGCTGCGGGAAAAACCGCTCAGAGCTCTCCACCACCAACAAGTCGCCCTATTGCGTGACTGGCGTGCCGCAGGCGGGGCGCTGCCGCGCGAACTTGTGCTCTCCATCAGCGCGGTGGCGAGTGGTCTTCGGACCACCGGCTAAATCGACCACCTCATGCGACTCGACTGGAAACACTCCTTGTTGGATCAGCTCAGGCTGGCCTCGCTCGCTGACGGCATCTCCTATCTGGTTCTTCTCGGTATCGCGATGCCGCTCAAGTATTTCGCGGACATGCCCATGGCCGTTCGGATCGTTGGTTCGCTGCACGGGTTCTTCTTCCTCGCCCTGTGCTGGTTCCTGCTCCTGGCTCTTCTTCGCAAACAACTCAGTTTCGGTTGGTGCGTCCTCGTATTTGTCGGAGCGCTGATTCCATTTGCGCCCTTTTATCTCGAAACGAAGCTTCGTAGAAAATCTGATGCGACCCTGATCGCGGAATCAACTTAAGAGCAAGGGGCGGATAATAAGCCCCCCGGGGTTTTGCTTGCGGGGTCCGTGCCTCGGGATGGCAAATTTCGGCCTTTCAAGCTGAGGAATGGAATTCAGCCGATACGCGTTGCGCGCATTTTTCCGAATCGTGGCTGAACCGGTGTCTGTCGAATCTCGAAGTATTCGCCGGTGGTGTGAAGCTCGACGTTGTGAGCATAGCTGAGCTCGGTGGCGGCGCGGGAATGGGAAACTTTGCGACGTCCATTCGCGAAAATCTGGTTTCCGGAGCGGTTCAGCTCTTTGAGGCGCAGTCCGCGACGTGTTTGCTCGAAGACCATGACCGTTTTGAGCCGCTCAGAACGTCCCGTCACGCAGTAAATCGTCAAAGTCGCTCCAGGTTGCAGGGTTCGGGAGTCAATCTGGTTGGCCCGCAGGAGGTGCGCGATGGAATGCATGAAATCGGATTTCTCCGATTGGACGGTCAAGGTTCCTCCGCCGTTAAAGAGGTATCCAGCGCCATTTTTGAGGGCATTTCCGAGGCCAAGTCGCGGTCGATTTGCGGCAGATGCATCGAGGGTGGAAGCCAAAAAGAGAAACGCAGCCAAAACGAGGGCCGCAC
>JBCDHN010000061.1:0-8817 GCA_038749915.1 Verrucomicrobiota bacterium
CGCTCCCTTGACGAAGCTGACCTTTGGGATGGAGTGCGGAGCTTCCGACGGGTTTTCAGGAATTTCGGCGAATCCTACGATTGGCCAGGTTTCCGACCTCATCGTCGAACTTGGGGGCCGAACCATCCTTTCGGAGTTTCCCGAACTTTGCGGCGTCGAACAGGAAATCCTCGATCGCTGTGCGGAGGATGAGGTTGCCGAGCGGTTTGCCAAGCTCATGCGGCGCTACGAAAAACGTGCTCAGGAGACCGGTTCCGCTCTCCATATGAATCCATCGCCCGGAAATATCGCCGATGGATTGATCACCGACGCGATCAAATCAGCTGGTGCGGCCAAAAAGGGAGGAACAAGCCCGGTATGTGATGTGTTGGACTATCCGGAAGCCGTTCGGCGAGACGGATTGACTCTGCTTTGCACTCCGGGCAATGATGTGGAATCCACCACCGCGATGGCGGGAGCGGGGGCTAATTTGATGCTTTTTTCGACAGGTTTGGGGACGCCAACCGGAAATCCCATCGTACCAACTCTGAAAATTGCCACCAATTCTCAGCTGGCGAAGCGGATGTCAGACATCATCGATTTTGATGCCGGGGCCGTGATTCGCGGGGACTCATCCATCGCAGATGCGGGGGAACGGCTGCTGGAACTTGCGATTCAGACCGCTAGCGGCGACTACATACCGCGAGCAATCCGTTTGGGGCAGGACGACTTCCTCCCGTGGAAGCGCGGAGTCTCGCTCTAGGCGCACAAGCGCCTCCGAACTACTTTTTCGACTCAGCCACCTCTTTGGCGACTTTCGCGGGATACTTCAGCATGGTGCGAACTTCCCGAGGATTCATCTTGTTTACGACTTCCTCCTCCACTCCGAGAGCGATCAAGCGTTTGCGGTGCAGGTTCTGACGGCGGCGCTTTTTTCCTCCTCCTTTGGTTGGGCGAGTGATGTTCTTCTTGTTGTATTTGCGACCGAGAGGCATGGGAAGTGACGTTTGACGTTGAGAGCCGAAAAAGCGTCTTTCGGCGGGCGAGTTCGATACTCCTGACCGGGAATTTCGTCAACCGCAATTTTGGAGAAGCGAATCGAGGATTTTCCGGGGAGAAAAGCCAAAGTCTGGTGAATTGGAGCAGGTGTTGACAAAGCGCGCAGACTGTCCAAATTCCGCGCCAAGTCTAACTCATTCCTAACCACTTTTAATCATGTCCGTTTTAGTAGGTAAAGCCGCTCCCTCCTTTTCTTGTGCTGCCGTTGTCGATGGTGCCATCGAAGAGAATTTTTCGCTCGATCAGTATCTCGGGAAGAAATATGTCGTTTTGTTCTTCTACCCGAAGGATTTCACGTTTGTATGCCCGACCGAACTCCATGCATTTCAGGACTCGTTGAAAGAGTTTGAAGACCGCGACGTTCAGGTTGTTGGCTGTTCCACCGACACCGAATTTTCCCACTGGGGATGGCTTCAGGTGCCGCGCGATCAAGGGGGAATTGCCGGAGTCAGTTACCCGATTGTGGCCGACACGAACAAAACCGTGTCTTTTGCTTACGACGTTTTGGCCGGCGAGTATGACATCGACGAAGAAGGTGATCTTTCCGTTGATGGCGAGCTGATTGCCTATCGCGGCCTTTTTCTGATCGATAAAGACGGTGTGGTTCAGCACCAGTTGGTGAACAATTTCCCTCTGGGCCGGTCCATTTCCGAAGCGCTTCGCGTTGTTGATGCGTTGCAGCATTTTGAAGAAAATGGCGAAGTCTGCCCGATGGATTGGCAGAAAGGGGAAGAAGCGATGAAGCCAACTCACAAGAGTACTTCCGAGTATCTCGCCAAAGGGTAGACCCGGCCTTTCAGGCTCTTTGATGGATTAGCTGTGAACCTCTTGGTTCCGGGGGTCCTGCGTACAAAATGCACGACAGCCGGTTTGGAGTCGCCGGTTTGACAAGTTGGCTGGTGTAAGGACGGTTGCGTTTCGCACATGGCCGAAAAGAAGAACAGCCTCCGGGAGCGTATCTGGCGAGTTATTTTTCTCTCCGAAAGCGGTGCTTCGCGGAATTTCGATATCGTTCTCCTTTGGTTGATCGCCATCAGTATCGGGGTGGTGATGCTGGACAGCATGAGCGAAGTCAGGAGTGAGTATGCGGTCCAACTCGATGCGGCCGAGTGGTTTTTCACGATCCTGTTCACGATTGAGTATCTGACTCGAATTTTGGTAAGTCGGCGCCCTTTGCGCTACATGTTCAGCTTTTTTGGCTTGGTTGACCTCCTCTCTATCCTTCCGACCTATATTTCTCTGCTGGTTTATGGTGCTGAGCAACTTGTGGTGATTCGCGTACTGCGTGTTCTTCGTATGTTTCGCGTTTTCAAGATGGTGCGACACATGGGGGAGGCGAGAATGCTGATGGATGCGCTTCGTGCGAGTAGGCCGAAAATCACCGTGTTTATCTTTGGAGTCATCACCCTGGTGATGATTTTCGGAACGTTGCTCTACCTCATTGAAGGTGCGACATACAATCCGGAATACGCGGGCGGATTTGTCAGCATTCCACGGTCGATCTACTGGGCGATCGTGACGATTACGACGGTTGGCTACGGGGACATCACTCCTCAAACGACGGTCGGTCAGGTGCTCTCCGCCATGATGATGATCATTGGCTATGCCATCATCGCGGTTCCGACCGGGATTGTGGGAGCCGAAATTAGTCGTCAAGCGAAGCTCGATGATCGGGAATGCGACGAATGTGGGGCGGCAGGCCATTTGGTGAGCGCCCGTTTTTGCCGCGATTGCGGAGATGAGCTTCCTTCACGCAGCTCTTCAGAGGTCTGAGTGCGTTATGACACCGAAAGACTTGGCAAGGTGACTTCCCATGTTCTAACTTCGCCGCCCGAACCTAGACATGATCGAAAAAGACGTTCAGACGCACTATTTGAAGCTCAACGATGGCGGTGATTTCCAGCTTAGCAGCGGAGATACGCTTCGGGATCTTGGCATCGCCTATCAGACCTTTGGCGAACTGAATGCGGCGAAGGACAACGCCATTCTCGTGTTCCACGCTCTTTCTGGTACTCAGCATCTTACGGGAACCAACGTGGAGGGGCCGATCGGAGACTGTCCCTGGTGGAGTGAGGAGTGTCATGCGGGCTGGTGGGATGCTTTTGTCGGACCGGGCAAGGCGATCGATACGAACGTTCACTTTGTGGTTTGCGCGAACTATCTGGGGGGATGTTATGGATCTTCGGGACCATCTTCGATTTCACCGGATACCGGCAAGCCGTATGGCTCCAGCTTTCCCAGCGTCGATGCTGCTGACATCGTGCGTTCTCAGGTTCAAATTCTCGATGCTCTGGGAATCGACAAGCTCAAGGCGGTAATTGGATCCTCCATCGGCGGTTTGCTGAGTCTGAGTTTCGCGACGTTGTTTCCTGATCGAGTAGGAATCGTGGTGTCGCTGGCCAGTGCCCTGGAAATTTCCCTGCTTCAGAAAATCGTCATTTTCGAGCAGGTCATGGCGATCGAAAATGATCAAGACTTCAAGGGAGGCGACTACTACGAGGGCGAGCCACCGAACCGTGGATTGGCTCTTGCCCGAATGATCAGTCACAAGACGTTCGTCAGTTTGAAAACGATGGAGCGCCGCGCCCGCCGCGATGTGGCCACGTTTGATGAAGCGTTGGCGTGGTACAAAGTGGAGAGTCCTCTGGAGTCCTACCTTTTGCATCACGGGCTCAAATTCGTGAAACGCTTTGATGCCAACACCTATCTTCGCGTTTTGGAGGTTTGGCAGAAGTTTGATCCCTTTCATGATACGAAAACCACCACCGCAAGAGAGCTTTTCGCCAAGTGTAAGGAACAGCAGTGGCTCGTTTTCAGTATTGATTCCGACGTCTGCTTCTATCCCGATCAGCAATTGAACCTGGCAAAAGCACTGAAGGAAGCTGACGTCCCATCCATGCACATCACGGTGCATTCCGAAAAAGGGCATGATTCTTTCTTGCTCGAGCCCGGGCTCTATTCCCCCCACCTTCAGTTTGCCTTAAGTGGTGGAATACTTGACCACCACACCTGATCTAGCCGAAGCTGTTCTTCATGCTTCCCAAGATCATCGACAGCGGCGGGTTCAATGCCGTCGTCAAGGGCCGTTATGGCTATCAGGTTTACAATAAAAACGATGTGTATGTTGGTCGTGCCGTGGAGAAGTATGGTGAGTATTCGGAACTGGAAGTGGAGTTATTTCGCCAAATCTGCAAACCCGGTGACATAGCAATCGAAGTGGGAGCAAACCTCGGAACCCATACGCTGGCACTCTCCCAACTCGTCGGTGAAAAAGGACGAGTCTTTGCCTTTGAGCCACAACGGATTGTGTTTCAGACCCTTTGCGCGAGCCTGGCATTGAACAGTATCGCCAATGTTGAGGCGTATCAGCTCGCCGTATCGTCGAAGGCTGGCGAGGTTTTGATCCCGGACATCCGTTACGATGTTGAAGGAAACTATGGTGCGGTTGAGATCGAACGGTTCACCAAGGGCAGACCGGTTCAGGTGATAACCTTGGATACTTTTTTGGAAGAAATTGGCCGTCTCAAACTGCTCAAAATTGATGTCGAAGGAATGGAGCAGGACGTGATTGATGGAGCGACCAAACTGATCGGGAAACATCAACCGGTAATCTACTTGGAGAATGACCGAATGGAGAAATCTCCGGCGTTAATTGAAGCGATCCATGCCCTTGGATATCGCGCGTTTTGGCATTTGCCGAAGTTATACAACGTAAACAACTTTGCGGGCGATTCCGAAGATATCTATCCTGGAACGGTTTCCGTTAACATGTTGTGTTTTCCTAATCATGTGACGTTGAACCTCAATGGATTTAAGGAAGCAACGGATCCTCACTTTCATCCCATGGCCAAGTCGCAACCATGACGCAGGATGAGTTCCTTGAGATCAAGAGAGTCGCCATCGCAGAGTTCAAGGAAGCTCAGTTTGAGTCTGCTCATGAGAAGTTTTCTGAGCTGGCGAAGACGGAATGGGCCGGAGCAAGGGATTGGGAAAACCTGGGGACGGCTTGTTTTGAACTGGGAGAACTGAAAGCGGCCATCGCGGCGATGGAACGCGCCCGTTCTCTGGACCCGACAAGGGATGAGCCGGAGATCTATCTGGGCATTTGTCACCTTCTCTCCGGCGACTTTGCAAAAGGATGGCCTGCCTATCAACGGGTGGCGGCGCTCTCCCGGAAGACGATGGATCTGCCTCCGAAGTTTCAATGGAAAGGAGAAACCCAGCTCGCTGGCCAAACCATGATTTTGGTCGATGAACAAGGCTTTGGCGACACCGTCCACTTTGTGCGATACGCCCAGCCTCTGGTTCGGGCGGGAGCTAACGTGGTTCTGGATGTTAGTTCGCCGCTGCGAACCCTGTTGGCCCACAACCCTCAGCTTGGGCAAATGGGTGAGCCAAAAACGGCCCTCAACCCGCGTTATTGGTCGCGCCTTCTCGCCTTGCCGGCTTTGTTGGGAATTCGGTCAGGACTGCTGGAAAATCGTGTCCCCTACATCAGCGCGCCCCCCGGTCCGATTCCTGATGCGGTTTCTGATCAATCAGGACTGAAGATTGGGGTTGTTTGGCAGGGAAATCCCAATCATGATCGCGATTTCCTGCGGTCGATCGACCTGTCCAAGTTCAGCGTTATTTTCAAGGACTGCCCGGCTACGTTTTTTCATCTGCACCATGAGTCAGCGGCCGACGAGTTCCACGCGCTGGACAGCGCTCAAGAGTTGGTTGATCTGAGTTCGAGCATCAATGATTTCGCGGATATGGCGCGAATCATTGCGCAATTGGATCTGGTCATCAGTGTGGATTCGGCGCCCGCACACCTCGCTGGAGCAATGGGCAAACCGGTTTGGCTTCTGCTCCCCTGGATGCCGGACTGGCGCTGGGGATTGGAAGGCGAGACAACGCCTTGGTATCCAACCATGCAACTGTTCCGTCAACGCGAACGCGGCAACTGGGATGAAGTTCTCGCAAGAGTAGCGAAATCGTTGCAGCGATGGGGCTGAAAGCTACTCGGCGAGGTCGACACAAATCAGCTCGCGATCATTTCTCGCAAAAATTTGAGTTCCGGCAAAGGCGGGATGCGACCAAAGAACCGTTCCCTCCCTCCGTTGCTTGAGAGGAGTGGTGGGTTGGATCAGATTGGCCCGGTCAATCTCTTCATAACCTTGCGCAGTGAGCCGGGCGATGATGAGTTGACCGCGTTCGTTCAGCATCCACGTATGCTCGCCGTTTTTCACCATGAAAGCCGTGCCCCAACGCCCATAGGGAACTGCGGTTTGATCTTCCCAGATGCGATCTCCGTTCCTCGGGTCGAGACATCGCATTTGACCATAACTGTCGATTCCAAAAACGTGGCCATCGGCAAAATAGGGTGGGCTGATCATGGAGTGAAGCGCATCGGTATTGCGTTCGTTAATTCCCTGACAGTGCCAAAGCTCCTTGGCCGCAGGTTTGGTCTGATCCAGTTGGATCATCCGGGAACCATCATAGAAAACCGATAAAAACATCAGGGTGCCATCCTCGTTGAGCGCTGGGCCAGGGACGTTGATAGGCATTTTGTTAGGTCGGGTTGGCAGCTCCCAGTAGATTTCGCCGTTGGCTGGATTCATTCCCGCAATGCGAAAGCCTGTCCAAACCACAAGGACATCCGTTTCGCCCTGTTGAATCATGATGGGAGAGACGTAGGACGCTTTGTCCGCGAAGGCGCGCCAGACCTCCTTCCCGGAGTCTTTTTCAAATCCGACGATGCAGGCGCTGTCCGCCATCGCGCCGATTTGCACGACCACCACATCTCCAAAAACGAGCGGTGACGCCGTCAATCCCCAAATCGGTAGATCGACCGTGTACTTCGTCCGCAAATCATGTGCCCAGATCACTTCACCCGTTTCCGCATTCAGGCAATGAAGGTGCCCCATGGTTCCAAGGGACCACGCTTTGCCTTCCCGAACTGTCACGCTCGAGCGAGGTCCGTAAGCATAGCCAACATCAGAGTAGGCGCAGGGATAGGTGTGCGCCCAGGCTTGCTTCCCGGTGTTGCGGTCGATGCATACAATGCGTTCCAGCTGAGCCCGATTTCCCGTTGGACCCCGGTCCATAAGGTAGACTCCGTCCCCCGCCACAGTGGGACCGCTGTAACCTGAGCCGACGGGCGCCGTCCAGACGCGTTTCAGGGGAGCATCGCCCTCGGGAAAGGACTGAACCACACCTGGTTGGTTCCAAACCCCGGCACGATCTTTGCCGCGAAACTCTGGCCAGTCATCGGCTGCGAGGAAGGGGGCAAAGGCGAGGAAAACGGCGAAAACTCGAGGGGTCATCCTGCAACATGAAGGATTGCCGGGAAATTGCAAAGGCTCTCGGCTCGGCGAATCTCCGCTTCCCTTGACGCCAACGTAGTTTAGATTAGGTGAATGCGAGGAACTGAGAAGAATCCAAACCCCCAACCGCCTCACACCCTGGAAGACTTTGAACTGGAGCTCCAAAGTCTCCGTGGGTCGATACTGACAATGGGGCAAATTGCGATGGATATGGTGGAGCAAATTGGAAAGCTCCTGCAGCACAATCAGAAGGTAGATGCTTCGGAGGCGAAGGGGCGGGAAAAAGACTTGGACCAATTGGAGGCTGAGGTGGATCAGCAGGCCCGGGTCATTCTGATCAAATATCAGCCCGTTGCCACTGATTTGCGTGGCGTCACGGGCGCGGTTCGGATCGCGACCGATCTCGAGCAAATTGGTGATGATGCCCGCCGTATTTCGATCCAGGCGCCCAAGCTGACTCCATGGTTGGCCTTTGACAGCGAAGGGGTGCTGGAGGAGCAATGGAAGCTGAGCCAGAAGGCTCTGGTTGATGGGGTGGCGTCCTTTTCATACCACGATCCGGTCAAGGCCTCCCAGGTGACGGAGTTCAAGCGACAGACACGGAAACTGGCGAAGGATGCCCGCTCCAGGATTTCGAAAGCCGTCGCCAAAAACAAGGCATTGGCCACCTCGTTCGTCGAGGCCGTGAATGTTACTCACGGATTGGAGAATATCAGCCTCCACGCCTGCAGTTTGGGCGAGGCGGTCGTTTTTATTGAAACGGCAACGGATCGCCGCGATCGACGCGAGAATATTTGATGGGGAAGCTTGGCGATTTCTGATAGCCTCAGAAATGGCTCAGCAATCCGAATCTTCTCAACCCTCTGAGCAGGATGAGAATAATTCCGGACTCAATGGGTTTCAGAAATTTCTGATCGCCCTCAGTCCTACCGTCATCGCGTCCGTGCTGACCGGCATCTCAACAAAGCTGAAGTTCGATGATCACATCATCCCGATTGCATTGAGCCTGGTTTTGCTCGGGGCCGTGATTGCGGGTTCGTTCGTGATTATGGGAATGAAGAAATCGAATTCGGAAGCGAATCCGATCGTCTTGTGTTTGGCCTTTTTAGGCGTTTTTGTCGCATACTGCACCGTTGGCCTGTTTGGAGGATGCCTGCTTGCGGTGGGAATTTCGTCTGCGGTATAGATTGATGAAGGAACTCAAAGAGACCACCAGCCGTTGCCCGGTCTGTACTGCCCGGATTCCAGCGTCCGTGGAATCGCGAGTGTCCGGGGATCGCGAACAGGTGTGGCTGAAGAAAAAGTGCCCGGAACACGGCGCTTTTGAGTCGCTGCTGAGTTCCGATGCGAGGTTCTATTGGCTTTCGACCGGGGCTCGCGAGGGCGCTTGCTGTTCCGGTGTGGATGATATCTGCGCCAAACCTGCCCTTGGTGATCAGATTGGATTCTTGGGACGGAATGCTCGTTTGAA
>JBCDHN010000062.1:0-8801 GCA_038749915.1 Verrucomicrobiota bacterium
CTCCAGTATTTCTCGATCTTAGCAAAATAGTCACGCGCGCTAAGGTGGCGAACCGCCTTGCCTCGCACCAGAACCTGAGAAACACTTCCTCCCGAAGGCTTTAAGAGAATGGGATTCATTTCCCAACTCGGTAGCAGTTCGCAGGCCTCCGCCTGAACCGCTTGAGCACGTCCAATCTCTGCTCCATCCAGCGTTGCATACGAATTGTTCGACATGTTCTGTGCCTTAAACGGGCTGATCCGAAGGCCGCGCCGATGCAGCAGGCGACAAAGGGCCGTGGCCAGCCAGCTTTTGCCGCTGTTCGAAGAAGTGCCGAGAACACTGATCGCCTTCATAACGATGCGACTGCCTCCCTTAGTGCGGCCTCAAGCCGCTCATTGTCCGCCCTCTGCCTTACCGCAATCCGAAGAAACCGATCGGCGATCAGGCCCGCAAACCCCTCACCGCTGCGAACCATGATTCCTTTTTCTCCAAGTTGCTCCCAGAGATTCAAGGCACCCCCATGGGGGAGTTCAATCAGGAAAAAATTGGCGTCTGTCGGATGAAGTTTGAAGCCTTCCATTTTTCCGAGGCGCGCCATCATGGCATCGCGTTCACTCAATTGCGCCTGGATCGCAGCCTCCACCTTTTGTTGGGACTCGTGGTGAAGAGAGGCTTGCGCCCACGCCTGGGCCACTGCACTGACGCTCCAAGGTGGCTGTAGCCCGGCCAACTGTTTGATCCACTCCTGGTTTGATGTCAGGAGAAACCCCACCCGTAATCCCGGAATTCTCCAGGATTTGGTGAGCGAGCGGAACAGTATCAGATCCTCTAGGGGAGCAGTGGGTTTCTCCCGGGAAAACTCCACAAATGTTTCATCTACGAGCCAGGTTTTGCCCGGCCAACGGGCCTGATACTCATCGACTCGATACCGGACACCTGTAGGATTGTTAGGGCTCCCGAAAATAACCACCTCGGCCCAATTCAACGACTCGTCGTCGATCGAAAGATCCCAGTAGCGAACTTCAGCTCCCGCGAATGCCCGTGCGTAATCCGCAAATCCCGGGCGCCCAATCAGGATACGACGCCCTCGCAAGAGTTGAGCGGTTAGATAGATCGCTTCAATTGATCCCGCCGTTGCCATGATTTGTGAAGAGGCATAACCAAATACTTCGGCAATCTGTCTCGAGACCCCTCTGCCCGAAGCCTCCCCATAAGCCCCGGCCGACTCTTTTAATTCTAGCCAGGCCTCGTCCTCCATTTCCGGAAGGAACCAATTGAGGTTGGAAGAGAAGTCCAAAACCGACTCTTCATCCACCTCAAAACGCCGACCGAACTCGGATACGTCGCCACCATGTAAGGCCTGGGTCATCAAATCGAGTTCGCTCCGCAAATGTTGCCGATGCCTAAGTTTTCAACCGGATGGAGAAAGCCGCGTCGAGACCGGGGCGCAAACCACAGAATCTCCGGTCCCAATCGTGAAAGCCGGAACATGCTCCGGCTCATCTTCGTTTTGACCGCCTTCACGGCTGCTTCATCCTGTGCCGTCGCGATCCCGTCGGAGAAGACCACTACCGAATCGTTTTTGCCGGCTCCCCGCCGCCTCACATCGCGAAGCAGCTCCATCAGAGCCTCGGACAAACAACTCTCGCCAGAGGCGTCCATGGGTTCTCCCAAAGCACGTCCGGCGTCCCCTGCTACCATGTTTTGCCCCAGCCAGGTCACCTGACCGTGTGACAACTTGAGCACGTGAACTCGCAAGGGTTGAAGGGCGACCGGGGGCAGTGCGCGACACAACAAGGTTAAGCCTTTTTCCAGAAATCCATTGGCGCCCGATGACCGACTCGCATCGAGGAAAACCCAGAGATGCCTTGTCCGGCGTAGTCGAAACCGACGCACTCTTTCGCGACGCGCCTCCTTGATCCAGCCAAGAACGGTTTCCTTCCAATGAATCATTCCTGCATGAACGGTGGGAGAGGATGTTCGGAGCGGAGCAGCCGGGGCCGGACGACTCAACCAGGACTCGAGGGTAGCATCGATTGGTTCCGCACCTGCTTTCTGCACAATTGAGTCTTCATTGGCCGCACGCGGCTGCAATGAAACGAAAGATCGCGCTCCTTCCTTCTCTCCCTGATTTGGATGATCCTGCTGTGGCGGAGAGTCCTGATCATCGCTCTGTCGGTGCCCCAGGCAAAGCAGCCAGGAGAGGTCCAGATCCTCACGAGTTACGGTGTCGCTAACATTCCAAGCGGCCGCAGCGATCGCCGTCTTGGCAACCGCGAGGCCTCCTCGCATCCCTTCCAGTCCAAGCGATTCAGCCTTCTTTCCAATCTCTGCCATCATTTCACGTGAAAGCGTAACGCGAGGCAGCCGTTCCCGAGCCTGCTCGATGCGCTCTCTCAACGTTCGCATTTCGTCAGCACAACTTTCTCGAAAACGAACGGCGTCCGCCTCAAAACGAATCCGTTGTTCGATGATTTGAGTTCGCTCTTCCGCCCCGCCCGAGGTCGTGATAGCAACCGAATGCGCGAACCGATCCGCCAACTGTGGGCGCAGGTTTCCTTCTTCGGGATTCATCGTCCCGATGAGGATGAAACGGCTCTCAATTCGCCGACTCATGCCTTCACGTTCTAATTGATATCCACCCGTTGCCGATGCATCGAGCAATTGGTCACTCAATTCATCGGGGAGCAAATTCACCTCATCAACGTAGAGAATTCCTCCGTTCGCCTGCTCCAACAAACCCGGCTGATGCGACCATTCATTGCGCTCAAGCACCGCTGATACGTCCACGCTTCCCAACAGCCGATCTTCCGATGCCCCTAACGGAACTTCACAAACCGGGCAGTCATCCAAGAGGTCACCGAAGGCTCTTGCCAGAGTGGTTTTCGCGCATCCACGATGGCCGCTCAACAAAACCCCTCCGAGGCCGGGGTTCACCGCGTGCAAAAGCATCGATGTCTTGGCGAGGTCCATTCCAACGATGGCGCTAAAAGGGTAGTGTTCACTCATGACAGTTTCTAACTATTCAAGACCAGCCTCCAGAGAGTAGTGTAGGTCACGAAGTTTCTGGATCGTATTTGAATTGGGATTCGACCAGAGTTCCCGATCCGCGGCTTCCAGCATTCGCTCAATCGACTCTTGCAAGGCTCTCGGGTTATGGCGTTTGAAAAATCTCTGTTGTTCCGGGTCGAGCAAGAGCCGATCCGCCATTTCTTCGTAGTGATGAGATTCCGCCACATCGGTCGTGGCATCGTAGCCAAACAGGTAATCCACGGTCGCCGCAATTTCGAACGCCCCCTTGTAACCGTGCTGTCGCATCCCCTCGATCCACTTTGGATTGAGAACACGACTCCGAACGACCCGGACAAACTCTTCCCGCAGTGTTCTCACTTTGGGGCGATCCGGCAGACTGCTATCCCCGTGATAACTCATGGGCGCCTCCCCCCGCAACGATTCAATCGCGGCATGCAACCCACCATGAAATTGGAAGTAGTCATCCGAATCGAGAATGTCGTGTTCACGGTTGTCCTGATTCTGATGAACGACTTCGATCTTCCTCAGACGCTGCTGTAGAACATCCTCCTGCTCACTCGCCTCACCCGAGGAATCGTAGGCATGATTTCCCCACCGACAAAAAACAGCCGCCAGATCATCCTTACGTTCCCAGTTTCCTGCATCAATCAGGGGTAACAAACCCGCGCCGTAGGCTCCAGGAGGAGAACTGAATACTCTCAGGCAAGCTCGAGTTTTTGCCTCGCCCTCATCGAAACCCATGCCTCTCCACTCATCCAGATCATGCAGAAAACTGGCCCGAAGGGGATTCATCTCCGGAGGTTCGTCCAATTCGGCGAGACGCTTGGGAACCGTCGCCAACAATCGCATCGACTCGCCAAAGGCATCCCGAAAAAACCCTGACACCCGCAGCAAAACATCGACCCGGGGGCGCCCCAATAAGGTCACCGGAACAATCTCAAAATCCACGACACGGCCACTCGATTCATCCCACACCGGCTCGCATCCCCATAACCAGAGTGCCTGAGCCAGATCGTCACCACCCGTTCGCATATTAGACGTCCCCCAGATCACCAAGGCCACGGATTTGGGATACTCACCCGTCTCCTGGCGATGGCGCTCCAACAAGGCATCTGCCATCGTCTTCCCGCATTTCCACGCGGTCTCGGTCGGCACGGCCCTGGGATCCAAGGAATAGAAATTGCGTCCGGTCGGCAAGACATCCAATCGCCCCCGAGTCGGCGCTCCTGCTGGCCCAGGAGGAACATAGCCCCCATCAAGCCCCTGAAGCAGTGAATCAATCTCCTCCGTGCAGCGAGCCAAATTAGGGAGAATTGAATCTCGAGCGAGATCTGCCAGAGGTGATTCCACTTCGTCTCCTGAAATCATCCGATTTACAAGGTCCTCCGCTTGCTCGTGCAAGGCGTCTCGCTCAGGGGAAGAAAGGGATTCCCAGTCGACCTCACCTTCATTCAGGATTTCAAACAGCCCCGGCCGACTGGCAGAGGAGGTGCGCAAGAGTGAAATTACGAATTCGAGCAATCGCTCACCGGAAGGGGGCTCTCCGAGAATGTGGAGTCCCGTTCGAATCTGACTTTCCTTGATCTCACAAAGGAAGTTATCCAAGGCTGAGATCTCATCATCATCTTCACCTTGCGGAATCTCTTCCCGCCAACTGGCTCCTTCAAGAATTTGCTGAATTTCGGCAAGCAACTCATTCTCACGCTTGGGATACAAGCTTGAAGCATGGCTTAGTTCCTCCAACAGGCGCTCCACCTTCTGCAATTCATCGTAAAGTCCCGCTCGAGCCAGAGGCGGCGTCAGATGATCGACAATCACTGCTGAATTGCGGCGTTTGGCCTGACTCCCTTCGCCTGGATTGTTGACAATAAAGGGATAGAACAACGGCAATGCACCCAGGCAGATCTGGGGAAAGTCATCCTGACCCAGGCCTACATTTCGCCCCGGCAACCACTCCAGATTTCCATGCTTGCCCAACTGCACCACCGCATGGGCGCCGAAGCTTTCCCTGATCCAGGTATAGTAGGCCAGATACTCTGGTGTCGGTGGCAGGGTCGGGCTGTGATAAATCGCTTGCGACTGTTCGCCAAAGCCACGCTGAGGCTGAATTCCCACGAAGATGTTTCCCAGCGATAGCCCAGGCACCGCGACCGAATCTCCGTCGAGCTTGCCCCAATTCTCCTTCACTTCCTCCCTGCGATGGGTTGGGAGGCGATTGAGCTCACTCGACAACGCCTCTCCTTTCAGAGCTTGAAAGACAGGCCGGTCCACCACCCGGGATTCATCATTCGTTACTCCCTCTTGCAGCCACGCCATGAGTTCTTCTCCGTCCTTCGGCAACGGATCAATCTGATATCCCGCGGCCTTCAACGCTTTCAACAAATTCACGGTGCTGGCAGGAGTATCCAATCCCACCCCGTTTCCGATTCGGCCATCACGATTGGGGTAGTTGGACAGGAGAACAGCGACGCGCTTCTCGGCATTGGTCAATGTCTTCAGTCGCGCCCAGGATCGTCCTAACTCTGCAATAAAGTTTACTTGGTTCTGTTCAGGGATGAGTCGGCGCGTAACATAGGCTTCTCCATCCTCAGGTTCCCGCTCTTCTTCTTTGAACCCGGAAACCGTCGCCATGACCCGTCCATCCAACTCTGGCAGAGCCACGTGAATCGCGACCTCGGATGGTAGCATCGATGCATTGGGCTTTTCCCAGTCTTCCTGAGCCATGCTGCTGACGGGCACTTGCAACACTAGACAGTCAAACTCCTCAAAAAACTCGGCACCTTCAGCTGCTTCTCCGGCGATGGAAAAACTCTGCATCGTCAGAATCAGATCCGGACGCTCGCTTTGCGACAATAGAAACTTGCGCGCAGCCGATCCACGCAAACTCATGCTGTAATAGGCATCAACCTCCAGACCTCGTTCACTCAACGCCTCCCCAAGCGCATCCACTACTGCCAGGTCCTCAGCCTGATGCAAGGCACGGTAGAACAAAATCCAGGCACGCAATTTCAGAGGAACGCCCTTTGCAGCAACATGCCGATAGAGACCTGATTGCTCCATCTTAATCGGATTGGGAATGGTCACCGGGGTCTCTTGCTCCAGAGACAAAAGCACCGAACGGAGGACCAAAAAATTCTCTCTTCCTCCTGCAACGAAGAGTCGAAACAGAGGAGCCATGACCTCGCGATCAAAATCGCTGGCCTCGGCCAGGTCTTCATCGAACACGGCCGATCCACTTAAAAGCAAAAACCGGGTTTGACGTCCCGCATCCCGAGCTCGTTCAATGGCGTCGAGCAGGGTAGGGTAGTAGGCGCGACCGCCTAACAAACGCATCACCACCAATCCACACGCGGGCAGCACCTCTTCCACATAGGCATCTGCCGCGACCGGTTGACGCAATGGCGCGGCATGAGCCAGTGCCGCCTCCTTTCCAAAATAGCGCTCCGCACAGGCCAACTCGGTATCCGCCGCACTTAAAAATACCAGCGGCGAGGCGCCATGCTCGACGAGGACAAGGTCTCTCTCAAAATCAACTCCTCCTGCTTCGCCTCGGACCCAATGCATGGAGCTGATTTATGGTTGGCCAACTAGTTTGGCAGGAGATCTCACCCCCACTTCTCCCCCGTCAGTTCCGTCATCGTGTCGATCGCTTCCTGACGCTTCGGATGATACCCAATAAAGACGACGGTTGAGTCGTGAGCGTGCACGTGCTCTTTCTCATAGTACGACTGAAGGCGCGTTCTCACCGCCTGCATCACGAGACGGTGGTGCTTGTCCTTGATCACGGCGAAACCCTTCGCCCTGAGGATGGGCTGTTGCTCAGTGACCTTCTGCACTGCGGCTTTCACCTTGTCCGCATCGAGCGCTCCGTGGCAATGAAGCACAAAGGATTGCCAACCCACATCGTGATCGTGGAAATGCATGTGGGTACCGTCTCCGTGCTCATGATCGTCCATATCTCCATGGGAATGGCCGTCAAATCCACTTTGATCTTCAGGCGGAAGATCGCCCACCGCCGGAGTCGTGCTGACGGGGCCATGATGATGGCCTCCGGGGCCGTGATGGTGTGGGACAAACGCGGGAAGAGAGTTCTCGTCGTAAAGCTTGAGCCCCATGCAAAGACGGGTATCGAGTTCAGCGCCATGAGCCAATTCCAGGAAGCGCACCTTGGTGGCTTTCTTCCGAACCATTTCCTCGGCGGACAAGAGTGAATCTTCATTGAGGTCATCCACCTTGTTGAGCACCACGACGTCGCCATTCTCCAACTGCTCAGAAAAAATATCATCCACCGCGCGATCATGGTTGATGATCGTCTCTTCCGCTTCCGTCTGACCGGGAACATCATTGCCACTCTCCATCTTCCCATCGAGCAAGAGAGGGGTGTCCACAACCGTAAGCACAGAATCGAGTTCGAAGTCGTTGCGAATCTCTGGCCAGTTGAGAGCGCGCATTACCGGGGTCGGGAGAGCCAGGCCGGAAGTTTCGATGACGACGTGATCAATTTCGTCTTTGCGCTCTTGCAGTCGCTTCATCGTCGGTAGGAAATCGTCCTGCACACAGCAGCAGATACATCCGTTGGGAAGGTCGTGAATTTCGATCTTCGACTCCGAGTCTTCACCGGCCGAGTGGAGCAGATCGCCATCGACCGACACCTCGCCGAATTCGTTCACCAATACCGCAAGACGACGGTCGGGAGTTTTTCTGAGGAGGTTGCAGATCAGCGTCGTTTTTACGGCACCGAGAAAACCTGTAACAATCGTGACTGGGATTTTCATGATTCAATCAAATTCAAAACTAAAGAGAGCTCGGCAAGAGAAGAATCCCCACCATTGTGGCAGCGGTTAGGGCTCCTGCCACCCGCAACCCTTTCTTCTCATCCCACTTGGTCAATAGCAAACCGAGCCCAAAGCCCACGCCGATCATCGCAATCGTGCATGCTACCAAGCCCGTGCCAAACGCCCAGGGCGACCATACGTTGGGTAAATCAGCTCCACAGGCATAGCCGTGAAAAATACCAAACCCGGCAATGAGAAACGCAACAATGCGATTGGGCATTTTACCCAATACCGCGAGGATCAAACCCAGAGCGACGACCGAAACCCAAATTCCGGTTTCAACAAACGGAATGGAAAGACGGGCAAACCCCATCACCATACCGATCAGCATGAAGGCAAGGAAGCTGGCTGGGAATACCCATTGCCGAACCGCCGTGGTCGCAGCGAACAAACCCACTGCCACCATGGCCATTAGGTGGTCTGCTCCGTGAAACGGCAAACTGAATCCTCCGACCAGTGGATTCCGATCCGTATCCATCACGTGGTGAGCATGGACCAGAGGAGCGGAAAGAAAAAGAGCAGCAATGGCAAACGGAACCCAGGATAACCGACGAGGCCGGATCAACGCAATCAGCCCGAGCAACGCGAGAAATGAAAGCATGCCGAACGTGGGCAGGGTGATGCTCTGGGTGAGATGGAGGTGTTCGTGCAATCCGTCATGAGCCTCTGAACAGAGAGGCGCTGACAACGCAGAAAACACGATGAGGCCGGACAGCCTCAATGGTTGAGAGAATGGCTTTTGATTCATAATGGAAGGTCAGAAATCCGCTGACATTTCATGTTTTTTCACTCCCTCTCGGCGACCCGGCTCATGATGCGTGAAGCATCATTTACGGTGGCGGTACCGCTTCAGATTTTCTCTGAATTCCCCGTTTGGTGGATTGTCTAAGGATCACGGCCCAAGCACCGCTTCGTTGGTTTTCACGCGACCAAAGTCATCGGAGATTTTCC
>JBCDHN010000063.1:0-8782 GCA_038749915.1 Verrucomicrobiota bacterium
CCGGCTTTTTAGAACGCTTCAGACTCTCGTTGCCATGGCGTTTTGCCAGCCACATTGATGTGTTTCATGAGTTCGTTGAAGAGTTCATTGTATTTTTGAGGCGCCTTCTCGCGCGGAACGAACTGGGCTTCACTGGCGTCATTTCCCACGTTGAACAGTTGATAGGGCTCAAACGGGGTGTTTCGCAGCAGTTTCCAGTCCCCGATTCTGGCCGCATGATAGGATAAACCACCGTATTTCTGGTTCCCCTCAAGCCTAACCCAGAACAGTGGCCGAGATGGATCTGGCGAAAAGGGCTTCCCCAGAAGCAAAGGTGCGAAGGATTCACCGTCGATCGGGTGAGAGATTTTCGCGCCTGCGATTTCAGCGAGCGTCGGGTAAAAATCCATGGTAATACCGACGTGATTGGAAACTTCGCCAGCCTTGATCGTTCCGGGCCAGACTACACAGGTCGAAACGCGAATTCCTCCCTCCCACATTTCCTGCTTTCCACCGCGAAGCGGCGTGTTGCGGGCGCCAACATTGCTCTGACCCCCGTTGTCTGAAGTAAACACAATCAGCGTTTCCTCACGCAAATTCATCTCGTCCAGCTTGGCTACAACCTGTCCAATGCCATGATCCATGTGCTCGATTAGCGCGACCAACTTGGCTCGGCTGTCGCTAATGCCTTCTTCCCTTGCCTTGACCTTCTCAAACCAATCTTGCGGAGGTTGAATCGGGGTGTGGGGAGCATTATAGGCAAGAAACAGAAACCAGGGCTGATCGGGTGCCTGTGCCTCGCGATCTTCAATGTAATCGATCGACCATTGAGAGAAGAGGTCTGTCGCATGTCCCTCAGGATGAATCAATTCGTCGTTCAGACGCATGTATTCGATACCGTGGCGCTTGTGCTCATAGTAGTCGTCCATCATGTCGCCAAGCCACCCGTGAAAGAGATCAAACCCGCGGTCATGCGGTCGATCGGGAGCTTCCAAACCGAGGTGCCATTTGCCTACCAGAGCGGTATGGTAATCGGCGGTTTTCAGAGTCGCGGGCAAAAGCGGAACATCTTCACGAAGTTTGCCCCAGCTGGTTGGTCTTCCCTCAAGATGAGTTCGAATGACACCGGGAACTCCCGATTTGTCCGGATACATTCCCGTGACAAAGGACGCGCGGGTGGGAGAGCAGACCGGGCAATTCGCATAAAACTGATCAAACCTCATGCCCTCAGCCATGAGCTTGTCGATGTGAGGCGACTTGAGATCAGGGGCACCGTAGCTCGACAAGTCGCCATACCCCAAGTCATCGACCATGATGAAAAGGATGTTTGGCTGAGTTGCTGCCGCAGCGTGCGCCACGAAAAGAGCGGCGAGATAAACAAGGTGGGGTTTGATCATGTGCCTGACCATGCAGAGCGCCGATTTGGGGTCAAGTTTCGGGCGGCCACGAATGGCAGGGTTGCCTTCGCTTCGTAGCCAGATAGTTTCGCTGCCATGTCTCTTCGCCTCGAAATGCTGCAAGTAGCCCGGCTCGCCAAATCCGTTCTGGGAGAAGCGGGGTCATTGATTGAGGCGTTCGTCCTTGGAAGCCAGCAGGAGGATGGAGGGTTTTGTGACCGCGATGGAAAGAGTGATCTCTACTACACGAGTTTTGCGATCGATTCCCTGACCGCATTGCAAGTTGAGCTTCCTCATGAGCGGATCGCTGCGTATCTCGATGGATTTGGAGAGGGGGAGGGGCTCGATTTCGTGCATTTGTGTTGCCTGGCTCGCTGTTGGTCGGCGATCCAAACCAAAAAGATCGATCCTGACGTTTTGGATGGGGTTCTCGATCGGATCGAAGAATTCCGCACGGAAGAAGGAGGTTACGAGCAGTCGCCGACGGCAGCCCACGGTTCGTGTTATGGGTGCCTCTTGGCCTATGGAGCCAATGCCGATCACCAAAAAGTTCCGCCCAATCTCGATGGGCTCGCCAAATGTCTGGACAATCTTCGGACAACCGAAGGCGCCTGGGCCAACGACACCAATATTCCGATTGGATCAGGTCCGGCCACTGCAGCTGCCATAACCCTGTGTCGAAACCTGAGGCATCCCATTTCGACCCAGGAGACGACGAACGCCTTGATGCAGTGCTTTGACGTGGAAAGTGGAGGGTTCAAGGCGATTCCAAATGCCCCCATGCCCGATCTGCTTTCCACCGCAGTGATTCTGCATGCATTGGACGGGCTTCAGGCACCGTTGGAGAAGATCAAAGAGTCGTGTTTGGATTACGTGGACACGCTTTGGACGAACGAAGGAGGATTCTACGGAACGTGGGCGGAGGACACCTTAGATGTGGAATACACGTATTACGGGTTGCTAGCATTGGGACATTTGGCACTATAAGCGCCCTAACATGCACCCCGATCTCGATCAGATCATCACCAACGCACGTTCCAGTCTGTTGGCCGAGCGGAATTCCCAAGGCCATTGGACCGGTGAACTCTCTTCCAGTGCACTATCCACCGCGACCGCGATTGTGGCGCTCTATTGCATTGATCCCAGCGCCTACGCGGAACTGATTCGGCGTGGCACAGACTGGTTGGTTGAAACGCAAAACGAAGATGGCGGGTGGGGCGACACCACCATCAGTCTTTCCAACATCTCGACGACCATTCTCGCCTGGTCTGCGTTGAGCCTGGTGAGTCCAGAAAACCGCAAAGAGATCGAGAGTTCTCAGGCCTGGATTCAACATTCAGTTGGAGGAACGGAGCCAAAATTGCTCGTCAGGAAAGTGACCGAGCGTTATGGCCGGGATCGGACCTTTGCTGTCCCGATCTTGATGACCTGCGCCATTTGTGGCCGGCTGGGCGAGGGAAAACGGGCTTGGAGTCGCGTTTTGGCGTTGCCCTTTGAGCTCTCGGCTTTTCCGCGAGAGTGGTTTGCAGCGTTGAGATTTCCGGTTGTGAGCTATGCCCTTCCAGCCCTCATCGCGATAGGCTATGCCAGATTCTTCCACGCACCGCCTTTGCCGCCGGTATCGAACCTTCGTGAAAAAGTTTGGCCCAAGGCTTCTGAATTACTCTCCAAAATTCAGCCGGAAAGCGGCGGGTTTTTGGAGGCAACACCGCTGACCAGCTTCGTGACCATGGCATTGGCGGTCTCCGACCAAAAAGAGCATCCTGTCGTGAAAAAGGGCGCGGAATTTCTAGCGGAATCCGCTTTGAAAGATGGAAGCTGGCCAATTGACACCAATCTCGCGACCTGGAACACCACCTTGGCGACCAAGGCTCTCATGCTCCGGGGTGAGGATCCGGACTTTGATGAAGCATCGCGCCGCGGCTTGTTGGAATGGATTCTCGGTCAGCAATACAAGGAGATTCATCCCTACACCGGCGCTGCTCCAGGCGGATGGGCATGGACGGATTTGACGGGTGGAGTGCCGGATGCGGACGACACCCCAGGGGCGCTTTTGGCAATCCAATCCCTGGCGGCGGGAGATCCTGCCGATGACGCAACCCGCGACGCAGCCGTGATGGGGGTGAAGTGGTTGTTGAACCTACAGAATCGCGATGGAGGAATCCCCACTTTTTGCCGGGGCTGGGGAACTCAGCCCTTTGATCGGTCCAGTCCGGATCTGACGGCTCACACCCTCAGAGCCTGGAATGCGTGGAAGGATGAAGTGGATTCGCGCATTCGGGCCCACATGGATCGAGGAGCGGACCGAGCGCTGATGTTTCTGAGGAATCAGCAAGCGACGGATGGATCTTGGACGCCTCTCTGGTTCGGGAACGAGCATGCGGACGGGGAGACAAACAAGACCTACGGAACGGCCATGGTTCTCCTTGCTCTGCGCGAGATCGAAGAGTGGCAGCCGGTGGTGAAGCAGATGGGAGGTTCGGCCATGGCCTGGCTGCTTTCGAATCAAAACGAAGATGGAGGTTGGGGAGGCGCGTTGGGCTGTCCTTCGTCGATTGAGGAGACGGCTTTGGCCTTGGATGCCATTGGTGCGGGACTTCCCCGGGACATCAGCAGTGACCGGGTCATCGCAAAAGCCATTGAGTATCTCAAGACGGCAACCAAGTCCGGAACCGAGTTTCCGGTGACTCCCATCGGTTTTTACTTTGCCAAACTGTGGTATTTCGAGCGGATGTATCCGAAAATCTGGACAGTTTCAGCTTTGGAACGGATCAAGCAAAACCAGGCAACCAGTTCCGGTTGAGCGGGCTTTTTTGTTCCAAGGAAGAGCTTTGAGGACAAAAGGGCGCTATTTCCTGCAGTTGCCATTTCAAGGCCCTACTTGTAATCGTATAGATCTGTTTGCGGAGTTTTGCGCAATCAGGAATTTTGAGGCCTCCGGGCCTCACCAATTGAAATCGTCCACCGTGCATTGATATCCATTTTATTGGGAAATTTTTGTGTTCGAGGACGTCAATCTGGGAGAAGTTTGTTCGACGAGCTGCTTCCATCCATGAATTCCGTTTTCCAAATCGCAATATTGGCAGTTCTCCTGACCACGGCGCAGGCTGAGGTAAGGCTGTGGACAGACAGCAAAGATCGGAAGGTGGAGGCGGAATTGGTTGGGGTTGAATCGAGTGGAAGTGGCCCAATCGTCCAGCTGCGCGGTAAGAACGGGAAAGTAATCCAGTTTCCCTTCCGATTACTGAGCCGGGAAGATCAGTCTTATGTGAAAAAGAATCTGCCTTATGACCCACAGCGGGCGGCCGAGCAGATCGATGCACTGGTTTGGGAAAAATTGCGGCAGGCCAATGGGGATTTGAAGCTGGAGTTGTCGCGGGTGATGCGGGATTCAAATTTAAGCAGAGCGGATCGACTGCAAAAAAAGGAAGAAATTGAGTTCGAAATTTCACTGACTCATCCGACCAACCAGCTGAGTGACGAACAATTTGTGCGCCGGGTTTATCTCGATATCGCGGGTCGAATTCCGACTTATCAGGAAGCGACCTCCTTCATCGACAAAGCTGGTAACGAAAAACGGTCTGAACTGATCGATGAACTGTTGCTCTCCAACGCTTTTACGAGCCACTTCTTCAATTACCTCAGTGATCTGCTTCGGATTCGAAGCAAATTGACGATGAACGGGGGGCAGGGCCTCCACAGTGGAGCCTACCATGATTGGGTAAAGGACCAAATCCGGAGCAATCGCGGCTGGGATGAGGTCGTGAAAGAGTTGGTTACAGCTGAGGGGACTCTTTGGGAAAATCCTGCAGTTGGCTATGCGCTGACCGATTTGGGAATGCCGCTTTGCAATCTTTCGAACACCTTTACCGTTTTTCTCGGCACGGAAATTACCTGCGCTCAGTGCCATGATCATCCGTTTGAAGAAGTCTACCAGATGGATTTTTACCGGATGGCGGCGTTTTTCGGCAAGGTCGAGACCGGGAAGCTTGATCCCCAGAAAACGCAGGCTCTGGAGAAGGAAACGTCCCGGATTCAGGGAGAAATCGCCAAGCTGAACCTGACGACAACGATGGGGAGCGGGAATTCGATGGGGGAAATCATGGGAACGTTCCGCTACGCCGTTCGAGACGGCGACGTGAATCGCACCAAGCTCCCACACGATTACAAGTATGATGACGGTGAGCCGCTGCAAACCGTGGAACCCGCCACTTACTTCGGGGAAATTGTCGAGCTGGAGAACTATTCGAATCCTCGAGTCGCTTTTGGCGATTGGCTTACTTCGAAAGAGAATCCTCGATTTACGATCAATTTGGTAAATCGGCTTTGGAAGTTTGTTTTTGGCCTCGGGCAGATTGAACCGGTCTACAACATCCCTGGCCACCTCGATGGGCAAGCCCAGAACTATAAGCTGCTTACCTATCTGGAGAGCCTGATGAAGGATCTCGATTACGATGTGAAGGACTTTTTACGGGTCCTCTATAACACCGAGGTTTATCAGCGGGTCGCCTGTGCGGACTCACCCACCATGGCGATGATCGACAAAGGGCGTTATCATTTCCCGGCACCAATCCTGCGCCGAATGAGTTCTGAACAGATGTGGGATTCGCTCGTCTCGTTGACGACGGAGAGCCCGGAGAGCTACCAATCGAGAGTTCTTGAGGATTATCAGCAGCTGATGAGCGTGGATTTCAGCACCATGAACGGGAAGCAGGCGGTCAAATTCCGTGAAGATTTCCGAACCCTGAACCAGCGGGGGACCGGCATGAATTCGCTGGATCGTCGGGTTGGTGGTGAAATGATGGTCCGGGCTTCAGAAATGAGTCTTCCGGCGAGCGATCGTCACTTTCTGAACACGTTTGGTCAGTCCAACAAGCTCCTTACCCAAAATGGAAATCGGCTGGGGTCCATCCCGCAGGTCTTGATGATGATGAATGGGAAGCTGACAAACGAGACGTTGAGTGACGCAAAATCCCAGATCATGAAGAATGCCGGAAGCATTCGCGGAGAGGGAGACACCGTGGAAGCCATCTTTCTCAGCATTTTGAGCCGCTACCCGACTCCTGAAGAGAGAACATTCGCCCAGCGGAGTCTCAAGCGGGACCGAAAGGACGAATCGGTCGAACAAGCAGGGTATGCGAATTTGATTTGGGCGCTCCTTAACACCCGGGAATTCATGTTTATCCAATGAGCGTGGGAATGAAACGATGGAGTGACCTTGCGAGGCGTGATTTTTCACGAATCGCGGCGCAAAGCCTCCTCGGGGTGAGCCTTGTCCCCGGAGCATCGCAGGTTCTCGCGCAGTCCAGCGCCGGTCGGGCCAAAAAGGTGATCTATTTCTTTCTGTCGGGAGGGATGAGCCATATCGATTCCTTTGATCCTAAACCGGGATCGAAGGTGCAGGGGCCCACTGAAGCGATCGGCACGCCCTCCGGATTCCAGATTTCCTCCAACTTTGAATCGCTGGCTTCCCTTAGTGACCACTTTAGTGTGATCCGAACCATGACCTCTCAAACGGGAGATCATCAGGGTGGGAGATACTATGTCCGGACCGGCTACAAACGACTTGCATCGATCGTTCACCCGGATTTGGCAGCCTGGAAGAAAAAGCTGGCGCCGTTGAAAACCGATTCGACTCTCCCATTTTGGGTTTCCATTCGAGAGGGCAGCTTCCCCGGTGATGGATTCATGGGGCCCAATTTTGCGCCGGTTCCGCTGGGGAACCCGAACAGTGGATTGCCCAACTCAGCCCCGATGGTCGATGATGGCATCTTTGAGGAACGGCTTGAGATGGTGAATACCTTTAATGAGATGTTCACGAGACGGTTTCGAACCAAAGAAGTCCGGGCCTACAATGAGTTTTACGAACACGCCTTGGAACTGATGTCGAGCGACGATTTGGAAGCGTTTGATCTATCCAAAATGGAGAAATCCCGCCGCCAAAAATTTGGAAGTGGACAAGGTGCTGATGCGGCGGCGTTGGCGGTTCGCCTCAACGAGAATGACGTGGAATACGTGCACGTAAATTGGGGCGGTTGGGACAACCATAGCGGCATTTTTGAGGCCAATGCAGCCCAGAATTTTCGAGGCTTATCCCAGGCCGTTGCGGCGACCTTGGAGGAGGTCAATCTTGACGAAACCATGGTGGTATTGGCGACCGAGTTTGGCAGGAGTCCCCGGATCAATGAGAACCGTGGTCGTGACCATCATCCACTGGCGTTTAGCGCAATGGTGGCCGGAGCGGGCATCAAGGGAGGCCAAGCTTATGGGAAAACGGATAAGAATGGCTACGCCGTCGATGACGATCCTGTCAGCCCCGAAGATCTGAATGCAACGCTGGCGACGGCAATGGGCATCCCGCTCGACAAGATCGTCTTTTCACCTTCAGGTCGTCCGTTTTTGGTGGCGGGCCACACCGAAGACTTGAAAACCCGCCAGATTATTCCGGTCGGAAAGCCGGTGAAGGATCTGTTGATCTAATCCGGGAAGCGTCGAAACACTCCGCTCCGGGAATTACATGAAGCTGTTGAAAGGGCCTTGGGCTTCCTTCTCTTCAGGCTCTTTTTCGGAGGTCTCAGAATCGTCTCCGAGGAGACTGGAGCCGAAGTCACTCGCGGAATCACTGAACTTGGAAAGCAACTGATTGCCGAGGCTGGTGGCATCGGAAGATTCAGAGTCCTCGCTGGTCTCGGTAGTCCCTTTCGCGAATGAACGAAGATGATCAACGGAATCCCAATCTGCGGACTCTCCAGCTTCCTCATGAATTTCGTCGATCAGGGTAAAGGCCTGGGTTGCCGATTTCAAGACGGACAGCACTTCCACATCCTTGGAAGCACGCCGCATATCGGCGAGTTTTTGCTCAAGTTCGTCGCAGTAAGATTGGAGGGATTCGACCTTGTTCATCAAAATGGGATTGGAAGCTGTCTCCTTTGCCAAATTCTGAGATTCCGGAGACTCTGGTTCGTCGGCAAGAATTGCGGGAGTTTCAACCGAAGACTTCGATTCGATTGGCTCAGATTCCGTTTCGAATGATGCGGTTTCCTTCTCATCGTTGTCGTCAAAGCGATCACTCACGAATGATGATGCGACGGCGGTGGTTGCTGCAATCCCTGCTCCAGCCTTGAGTAAATCGCTCTTGTCGTTGTCGATTTTGGTGGCAGCGAAGGCGTCTTCCTCTTCCTTCAGTGCGTCCAACTTCTCCGAGATCGAAGATCGGGAAGGCTCGGTTTCCACCTTCTCAAGGAGATCTTTCTTAGGAGTGGAATCTTGCTCAGGCTCACTTCCGGCCAACTCGACCAGTTTGTGATCCAGCCAATGGGCTTCCATGACAGCTCGAACCAGGCCGTACTGAGGATCCGAGCTCAGCGTTTCCGGGGCGTTGTTGGAGTTGACGACCTCGCGGACGG
>JBCDHN010000064.1:0-8769 GCA_038749915.1 Verrucomicrobiota bacterium
CCAATGTCAGCGGTGTGGAAACTGCTGCCGGTGGCCTGGGGAGGTGGTGCTTACGGAAGAGGATCTCCAATCTCTGGCCAGGTTTAAGGAACAGTCTCTCTACGACTTTGTGGCGGAATATACAGCTCTTCGGGAGAACCGAACCGGGTTGACTTTGGTGGAGAAAGAAAACGGAGAATGCATTTTTCTGGAAGGGATTGAATGCACTGTGAATGCTGCCAAACCATCTCAGTGTCGCGGATTTCCGAACGAGTGGAACTTTCCCGGCTGGCAGGATTCCTGTGAGGCCGTTCCGGTCCCGTTTGATTCCTTCAAGCGATCGATTGCAAGGAAATCCGAAATCCGCTAGTCTAAGTCACGATGACGCAGCAGCAACGAGCTAGAGAGTGGCGCAGTGCGATTTCGAAGACCCGGCGCAAGGTCAACGTGGGTTGGTGGCTTGAGATACTCGGTCCGATCAGCATTGGCTTCGGCGTCTTGGCCGCGAGCTGGTTGCTCTACTTCAGATCCCAGATCTGGTTCGAAGAAAAAATGGCGATCGCGGCTTATGTCGCAATTGGGGTGTTTTTATGTCTGCCGCTGATCGCTTGGATCGCGGCTCGCAACCGTTTCATTTCGACGAAGGAAGCCGCCGTTCGCCTGGAAAGTGAGATGAAACTCCACAACGCCCTTTCCGCCGCTGAAGCAGAGATCGCGCCATGGCCGGAGCCGCCGATGAAGCCGAGACTTACCGATGGATTTGTCTGGAACTGGAGCCGACTCGCGATTCCTCCGGCGCTCGCCATCGCTCTCGTAGCTATTGCCTTTTTGATACCGGTTGAACCGGTCGAGGCCAAAGCAAAGTCGCCAAATGAGCCAATTGCCTGGGAGGAGATGGAGGAATGGCTGGAAGAGTTGAAAGAGGAAGAGGTGGCTGAAGATGAAAAGGTCGAAGAGATTTTGGAGCAGATCGGAGCCTTGAGAGATCGCCCTGAAGAACAATGGTTCAGCCACAGCAGTCTGGAGGCGACCGATTCCCTGCGGGAGAGTCTGCAACGCTCCATCAATGACATGGAGAAGAATCTCACCACGGCTGAGCGAAGCTTGGGAGCACTTGAGAAATACTCCGAATCGATGAGTGAGTCGGCGAGGGATCAGCTGATGCAGGAGTTTAACAACGCTCTCAAGGGCATGGAGTTCGGAGATTTGCCGACCAATGCTCAGATGATGGATGCGTTGAAGAAGATTGATCCCGCCCAAATGCAGCAAATGACCGCCGAACAAATGGAGCAGTTGCGCCAGGCAATGCAGCAGAATGCCAAAGCGCTTCGCGAGATGATGGGCGAGGGCGAGGGCCAGGGAGAAGGCCAGGGTGGATGGGGAAGCAGTATGGAGGACGAAGATGAATTGATGAAGCTTCTGTTTGGCGAAGGGTGGAGAGAGGGGATGAAACCCGGACAAGGTGGAATTTCCCGAGGCCGGGGAGATGCTCCCATGTTCCACAAGGACGAAGAGTCCAACCTCAGCACCAACAAGCCGGAAGGCGTCCAGAATCTGGATGTTTCGCGAGCTGCTCCCGGTGAAGTCATCGCGGAAGGAACCGCTGAACATGATATCGACGAAACGCCGGTTGGTCCGAGCCAGGCTGGCGATGTGAATTCGGTCGGTCAAGGAGGCGAGACGGTTTGGGACTCGAACTTGCTCCCGAGTGAACGGGCGGTCCTGGAGCGCTATTTCAAATAGGTAGCTCTCAATTCCCCAGAATTCTCTGGCAGGCCCGCTCAACCCGAGCGAGAGCAGCGGTCCTCTTGATCCCGTTTCTCGAAATCACGCCCGCCGTCTATGCGCTCACCCTTCTCGGAGCGTTTAGCCTTGGGATGTCGAAGACGGGGCTTCCCGGATTGGCGTTGCTGAACGTCATCATCATGGCGCATCTGTTTGGGAAGGAGTCGGTTGGAATCGTTTTACCGATGCTTGTCTTTTGTGATCTGGTGATCTTTCCGATCTATCGCAAGTACTCCAGCTGGCAGAAGGTCTGGCCGCTGATGATTCCGGCGGTGGTGGGAGTCTTGATCGGGTATTGGATCCTTGGTCGGATCGAGGATGACACGACCATGAAGCGGGCGATCGGCTGGACCATCCTGCTGATGTTGATTCTTCAGCTTCTTCGGTCTCGAAGTCAGTCGTTTCTGCAACACCTTCCGGATTCGCGAGGATTCCTGATCTGCTCGGGGTTGGCGATTGGAACTTCGACCACGGTGGCCAACGCAGCTGGACCCGCTTATTCCATCTGGGCCCTGGTCAAGAATCTATCGAAGGAAGATTTTCTCGGAATTGGTGCCCGGTTTTTTCTCTGCATCAATTTGCTGAAGATTCCGTTCAACCTCGACCTTGGCATTATTAACGAACGAACTGTGAAGCTCGATCTGGCCCTGCTTCCGGCCATTCTGTTGGGCATCTATGTCGGGCGTCAGATCGTGAAACGCATTCCTCAGAAGGCTTTTGAGTGGGTTCTCTTCTGGCTGTCAGGGCTCGGGGCGGCTTGGTTGATTCTGACCTGACCAGATTTTTCGCATCGACGCAGACATTTGGAAAGAGTGAGTTGAGAGGGTACGTCATGAAATGATTGTTGCTTCGAAACCGTGCTGGGTTGCGTTGGAGCTGTTCTTGGGTTCCACTCTGGACTTGCCCTCAAGCCTCATGAAAGGATTCGCTGCCCCAGCCGTTTCGTTGTTGCTTCTGAGTCAGCTTCACGCTGGCAAGCCGATGGGTGACGATGCCTTTGGTGCGCTTCGCGCGATGGAGCCTTCGAACGCTGAAAAGGTGCCGATTGCAAATTCCTGGCAACCTCGTGTTGGTGAGGTCGTCGCGTTTCTTGGTGGTACCAACGTCGTCCAGGAACAATTTGATGGGCATCTGGAAGCGTTGCTCCATCAGACCTGGCCTGAAGAGAAGTTGCGATGCCGAAATCTGGCGTGGCAGGCAGACACCGTCTACCGCCAGCAGCGCCCGCAATATTTTTACGATTCGGAAAATCGGGATCAGCGTGCCGGCAGCACCTACGACACTCGCAAACGGATTCAACCGGATACGATTTTCGTTCGCTTCGGAAAGATGGAGTCGCTGGATGGAATGGAAGCGTTGCCTCGATTTCGAGATGCCTACGGCAAATTGCTGGACCGGTTAATGGCCATCACCCCGAGGGTCATTGTTGTCACCCCAACTCCCTTTTTTGAAGCTGGACCAGCAGCAAGGTTGGCCGAAGCGCGCAATCAGGTGCTGGTGACTTATTGCATGGCTATGGCGGAGCTGAGCGGAGAGCGCGATCTCTTTTTTGCCGACCTGTATCAGTTTGAGCCGGACCGCGACTATTCCCCAAACGGAATTCACCTCAATGACGCCGGCAAAAGAGCCGTTGCGGAACGGCTTCTCATGCAACTGGTGAATCGGCAGGTGGAAGTGGATTGGACTTCAACCGAGGCGATTCGCGCCGCGATTCAGCGCAAGAATCAGATCTGGTACCAGTACTTTCGCCCAACCAACTGGGCCTTCCTTTACGGCGACCGGCAGCATGTTCCCAGTAGCCGCGACCACGAGGATAGCGAGAAGCGTTGGTTTCCGTTCGAGCTTGAGCGGGCCTTGCCCAGGATCACAGGGAAGGAGGCCAGAATTTATGAATTGGCTAAGCCGTAACCTCACTTTTTCAGCTGGGCTGTTCGTTCTCTTTGGTGCGGTCCAAGGGGCCGATCGGATTGGAATTTCAGTAGCTGAAAAGGCGAATGACAACTCACCGGAAGCTGAGCTTGCCGGGTTCGCGTTGGCCGATGGTTACGAAGCCAATCTGTTTGCGTCGGAAATCGATGGGATTGCCAACCCGATTGCGATGCATTGGGATCCGGCGGGGCGACTTTGGGTTTTGACGACCTTGGCCTACGCTCAGCTCGAACCCGGTCGCATACCCGACGATCAACTTCTGATTTTGGAGGACACGGATCGTGATGGCCGCGTTGACCGGACTGTGGTATGGGCGGATGGGCTGAATATGCCGACCGGCTTTGCGCTGGGCCATGGCGGCGTTTATCTGGCGGAGGGCGAAGGCCTTTTCTTTCTCAGCGATCGCGACTCCGATGGAAAAGCGGATCATCGTGAAATGCTGCTCACGGGATTCGGAACTGGTGATACTCATCAGAACATCAACTCCTTAAGTTGGGGACCGGCAGGCGATCTCTGGTTCACCCAGGGCCTTCACAATTTCAGCCGGGTCGAAACCCCATGGGGCATTGTCCGAGGTGAGGAGGCAGGCTTTTGGCGACTGAGAGTCCCTGAGTTGAAGCTCGAGCCTTTTTGTATGGGAAGCATGGCATCGCAGAATCCCTGGGGAGTAGGATGGGACCGTTGGGGATCCATGTTTCTGAAATCGAACAATACCCAATTGGGTTACGTTTCGCCGGGAATCATTCCTACAACCCATTACGAGGAATTGATGCGGCGGGCGACGGTTGCAACAACGCCCGGCAAGAGCATGGGGTGTGAAATTGTTGAGTCCAGCCATTTGCCAGAGCTCAAGGACCATGTGTTGATCGCGGGCTACTTTGCCAATCGGGTAACCGCTTTTCCGTTGGAGCAAAACGGTGCCGGATTCAAAGAAACGAAAGGAACGGAGTTGCTTGTCTCGAGCCACACCAGCTTTCGTCCGGTGGAGGTCAAGATTGGTCCGGATGGTGCGATCTATGTCGCGGATTGGTTTAACCCGATCATTGGCCACTATCAGGCTTCGCTCCGTCATCCGGATCGCGATATCGCGCATGGCCGGATCTGGCGCATTGCAAGGAAGGGGAGGACTCTGGTTGATCCTCCGGAGTTGGAGAAGGCGAGTGCGGGCGAGTTGTTGCAAACGCATTTGCGATCACCTGAGCGCTGGGTGCGTTATCAGGCACGGCGTCGCCTCGCTGACCTTCCCAGCGAAGCGTTTGCAGACGCAATCAAGTTTGAGCCCTCCAGTCTGATCCACGTTTTAGAGGTGACCTGGGCTCGGGAGTCTCGACAATTCCGTGTCCATGACGATCAATATGTGGAGTTTATGCTGAAGAACCCGGAGGCACCGCTGCGAGCATACGGTGCCAGGATGATCGGGCGCTGGGCTAACGCGTTGAGCGAACCAGAAAGACTGCTGGAGCTCGCGATTGCTGATAAGGATCCGCGGGTGCGACTGGAGGCGATTGTTTCAGCGAGCCACCTTGGAACACCCAATGCTCAGCGGATTGCATTGCTGGCTCTCGATGCGCCTCGCGATCTTTTCATCGATTATTCCTTGGTTCAGACGACGCATGCCTTGAGTGATGCATGGTTGCCTGCGTTGCAATCGGGCGACCTTAGCTTTGAGTCATCGACTCATCTTGCGTTTGCGGTGGAAACCTTGGGTTCGAGCGAGGGGATTCAAATTGTGCTGAGTCTGCTCGACAAGGCATCCATGGTTGAAAAGCGGGAGCTCTATCTCGTCTTGGCCCAGGTTGGGAATCCGGATCATCAGCGGTTGGCGTTGGAAGGCCTACCCAACGATCTCACACTTCTCAACGCCCTAGCCGACGCTTTCCGAGTTCGACCGGTTCGTCCCGCCGGAAATTTGGCAACGTTGCTGCGACCAGCTCTCGAAGCGGACACGGATGCGGTGCGAGCGGCGGCCGTACATCTGGCGGGCACGTGGAAAGTTGGTGCCCTGGCTGCGGAGATGGTTGCGCTTGCTCGAGATTCATCAGTTCCCGCCCAGATTCGCGAGGCAGCCTTGCTAGCGGCAGCTGCGATCTCGGGAGCGGGGGATGAGGCGCTCTATGTCAGCGTGATTTCCAGCGAAGCCGGGTTCTCGATCAAGAATGCTGCCATCGCAGCCTTGGCGGTTTTCGATATCAACAAAGCAGCGCAACTCGCGCCCCAGGTTCTCTCCGGTGTTCAGAACGCGGATCAAGCGGGAGCAGTCCTGGCGCCTTTTCTGGGCCGGGCCAATGGAAGCAAGGTTCTGGCGGAGGAGCTCGCTACTCGGGAGCTTCCGGAAAAAGCGGTCGATCACATGACTCAGGCCCTCGCCAGTTTGGGAAGAAGCGATGAGTCACTCCTTTCCGTTCTTCAAGAGAAACGTGGCGGAGTGATAACCGGCATCGCCTACAGCGCGGAATTCGTTCAGAAGCTGGTGGAAGAGGTTCGCATTTCGGGAATCGCTGAGAACGGAAAGCGAGTTTACGAATCTCCCTTGCTGGGATGCGTGGCCTGTCACGCAATCGAGGGAAACGGTGGAGTGTTAGGGCCCCAGCTGACCACGGTGGGAGCGGGTTTGCCCGTCGATCTTATCATCGAAGCCATCTTGTGGCCGGAGCGCCAATTGAAGGAAGGCTATTTTTCCGTTTCAGTTACGACCAAGGAAGGTCGGGTTTTCAATGGCTATCGGGATCGCGAAGAGAAAGGTGTTCTATGGCTGCGCGATGTGATATCCGGCAGGAGCGAGCCCATTCGCCAAAACCAGATCGCCCATCGAAACGATGTTGGAACACTGATGCCGGCGGGCCTGACCGCGAACCTGAGCCGCGAGGAACTTCGCGATCTGGTTCGCTACCTCAGTGAGTTGCGCTGAAGGGGGCTACACCGGATACATCGGATGTTGCCGGGCAACGTAGAGGGCAGCGTAGATTTTGAAGTCCACGCCTTTTCCTTCCTCCGTTTGACGACGCATGAAGTCGAGGACTTCGCCGATGGGGACATGATGCAACTTGATGTCCTCGCCGCCAACGCCAAAGCGGTCCCGTTCGCTGATCCGGGTGAGTTCGGTTGCGAGAAAAAAGGTGATGGTCTCGTCGGTCATCCCACTGGAAGTGGGCCCGACCAGGAGACTCCACCACTTTTTGGCTTCATAGCCCGTTTCCTCGTAGAGCTCGCGCTTGGCGGCGCTTACCAACGGTTCCTCCTCCTTCAGCGGTTCGTCGCCAGCCAAGCCAGCCGGAAGTTCGATGACTTTTTTTCCGAGCGGCGGACGGAACTGCTCAACCACCAGGATTTCCCGGTTCTCGGTCACTGCCAGGATCGCGACCACACCCGTGGCGTTGGCTCGGCTGACGTATTCCCAGGATTTTCCTTCGTCGTGCCCCAGTTTGAGAAATTTACCTTCGTAAAGAACGTGATCCATACCAGACCTACGAATAGAGGCTGCCTGCCATTCGACTTCTTCCTCGGCGGGTGTCAAAAAGCCGGTCCGCAGCCAGCATGCCTCCTCCGTTAAGGATGAAAAAGATGGTGATGAGGAGGAAAAGGAGAATCGTCTGGGAGGTCAGCTCCGTCGATGAGAGCTTGTCTTCAAGATCGCTTCCAAGTGCGACGAGAATTCCGATGAAAATGGAAAGCGCGTTAAGTCGGGTCAAAAATCCAAGAGCGAACAGCAGTGGGCTGAGAAAGAAAAAAACCGCGATCATCACAGAAAAGAAGATCGCAACGGGGGTTGGAAACTCCGCAAAGTGAAGCACCAACGGCCAGGGATCGCTCTTCCAGACGTGATTCCAGCCCAGGCGAACTTGAGCCCAGCCCTGGTAGTAAATGAGGATTAATCCGCTGAAGCAGCGGAGCAGAAACATGCTGAGGTGAACGACGGGTAGCGGTCCCATGGAGTTGGCCAATTAACGTTGAGGAGGGAAAAGGATTGGTGCTTGGCCGCTAGCAAACACACAATGGACTGGCTTCGCAACGCCAAAGTCTCAACGGTTTTCAGAGTCCTTCAAACTCCCTAGCCAAGAATCATGTGATCAATGCTTCTCGGTCTCGGCTTGGCATGTGGCAGTCTCCTGATACCATGCAGCCCATCGTTCGACCGGAATTCGGGCTGCCCAGAGAATGGTAAGCGCGTAGTAGGTGAAACAGGTGCGCCAAAAGCCCCATGATTCGCAGCGCCTGCCGGATGTTTTCGCGGCAGCGAAAATCAGCTTGCCCTTGCCCAACCCTAATCGGGCAATCCTCAGACAGAACTCCGCGTCTTCCATCATCAAGGTTTCCGGGATTCCACCGGCAGCTTCCCAGACCGAGCGGCGGCAGGAAATCAGTTGGTCACCATAAAAAAGCCGGAACCCATGGCGCCAGAAAAGCCATGGGAAAAAGATCAGCGGAATAATGTAGGTTTTGCCGATGTTCGAGATGGTGATGCATCGCTCTCTGCGACCGTTTACCATGTAACGCGATCTCGTTCCGCAGACCGCAACCCGCGGATCGGCCAGGGTTCGCCGAACCAAGTCGATTAAATTTGGCGGCGGAAGCGTGTCGGCGTGAAGAAAGCAGAAAATTTCGGCATTCGATTCTGAAGCTCCCAAATTGAGCTGAAATCCGCGATTGGCTTTGGAGCTGATCAGAACCCGGCCTTGGAGCTGCGGATTCGCCTTGAAGTAACGTTCCACGATTTCGACCGTCGCGTCCGCGCTGCCACCATCGACGAGCAGGATTTCCGAGGGAGGAGGATCCAAATCGGCAACCGCTTCAAGGGTCTGCTCAATGAGATCGGATTCGTTCAGACACGGAATGATCAGAGCGACCTGCGATTCATTGTTTTCCATCGCGCACGTCGTTCAAACCCCAATCATAAGCCAACGATCGAACTTTGATAGGCCCTGCTGCAATTTCGGCCGCCGTGGAATCATCGATGTGTTGGAGGATGAATTCGAGCGAATGCTCGACGCTCAAAAAGAGAAAACAAAACAGCACTTCGACCGGATCGACGCTGAGCTGAAGCACTAGAACTTAAGATCTGTCCATTTTGTCCCGAAA
>JBCDHN010000065.1:0-8742 GCA_038749915.1 Verrucomicrobiota bacterium
AACGGTCTGAGGCTCTCGGATCGGGAGTTGAGCAAAAAGACCGGCGTGCCAGCGGAAACGATCAAAGCTCTCCTCAAAGGTGAGCTCGACGAGATGTCGATCCCAAAACTGGCACCCGCTCTCAATCTCGACACCAACGCACTTCTTCGCTCCGCGATGAAGACCTGGTATCCAAGGCCTGTCAGTCTTGAAGGATTGGAGCTCTTCAATTCCCGTTATCACAGCGGTATGACCGTGAATTCCTTTGTCGTTTGGGATCCCGAAACCCGGAACGCAGCCATTTTTGATACTGGAACGGACGCTTTTCCGCTTTTGGATTTCGTGAACGCCAAAAGCCTGAAAGTGATGGGGCTCTTTCTCACTCATACCCACCCGGATCACATTGCTGAGGTGGATACCATTGCGGGCCGACTCAGCATCTCTGTCCACGCCAACGCACGGGAGCCTTGGGAAAGTGGAATCGCTTTCGAGGAGGGGGAATCCTTCCAAATCGGAAGGCTCTCCATGAAAACCGCGACGACCTGGGGCCACTCGGATGGTGGCACGACTTACTTCATCGAAGGACTCAAACGACCGGTGGCGGTGGTTGGCGACGCCATGTTTGCCGGATCCATGGGAGGAGGCATCATCTCTTATCAGGACGCGCTACAGACTAACCGGGACAACATTCTCTCCTTGCCGGACGAAACCGTCATTTGTCCAGGACACGGTCCCTTCACCAGTGTGAGAGAAGAGAAACGGAACAACCCGTTTTTCCCTGAGTTCAAGAACTAAAGTAGCTGTGATCTGGCAGCCATCGGCGGGAGATCGGTTCATTGTCATCCTGAGGAAAAACATTGCGCTTCGCGCGATTGCCCTGTCGACCGAACATCCAACCGGTTGATACTAACCACCTAAAGCGGCTTTCGTCATCTCGCTCTGGGTCACATAGATGGCGATTGCATTGTTGAGACCATGCATGGCGATTGGAATCCACAGAGAGCCGGTTATCTCGCGAGCGGCGCTAAAAACCAATCCGAGGACGAAAATGCAGGTGATCTCATACATGCCATACTGAACATGGATGATGGCCCAGAGCAGTGAAGTAAGCACGGCCGTTCCCGTCCATCCCAGGGCCGAGCGTCGCCATCCCGCATAGAGAAAGCCACGGAAGAAGAACTCCTCAAACAAGGGAGCCATTACCGCCACTCCCAACCATAACAGGATCATGTAGTCGGTCGAGAGAAATGCCTTCTGCATGAACTCCGGAATCTCTTCCCGATCAAAAAAGGGAGCCAGAAATCCAAAGAGATGCCCCAAGCCATAGGTGATTCCAAGCCAAAGCGGAAAGTGAATCCACCAACGCCAGGGAAAGCGCAGACCGAGGTAGTCGGCTGACGGATATTTTCGGAGCCATACAAAGAAGAAAATGGCGATGATCGCGGCGATTCCGGAGCCGACTGTGGCCATCCCCAACAGGTCGCCGTCATATTGCAATTGTTCTCCGGCATTCCGATCCACCAAGAAATTCCCAAACACCATGACGACGGCGATGACCGTCTGCGCCAAAATCCAAATCACGCAGATCAGCAGACCCAAACCAAGGGTGCCCCACGGTCCCCAAGGGCGGGCAAGCTCAATAACCGGCGGGGCAAGTTCCGGTGGTGAAGGAGGTTGGGGAGAGTCTTCCATGCCTTGCGACCCTGACGGAACCCAGCTCCGCCATCAAGAACCATTTCGCGAAAGCGTCAGCTGGCTGAAGAAGCCTCGGAAGAGGTTTTGTTAGCAGCTTCCTTCGTGCTCGCCAAAACGGACTTCCCTTTCCGGCGAAGCAGCTTGAAAAATCGCTTTTTGGCGGACTTCGACACCAGGGCATAAATCGTGTCCCCTCCCCCAATCACATCACCAGCCGCCGGCATCGAAGCATTGGCCCCCTGGAGCAACCCAATCAGGATGCTTCCGTCCGGCCAATCCACATCACTGACCTTCTGACCTGCGACGTGGCTGTCTTCATCAATCATTGCCTCAATAATTTCCGCATCCGCGATTTCGAGGATGGTGTGGCAGACATCTGAGGTCACGTATCGCATCAGCTCGATGCGGGTTGCCTCCCGGGGACTGACGGCATGTTTGACCCCGACCCCGACTCCAAAGGCACTGATCGCCTCCGCATAGTCTGCTCGGTGAATCAGCGTTAAACACTCGTTTGCTCCAAGGTGACGAGCCTGGAGGCATGCCATGACGTTGTCCTCATCGCTATCGGTGGTGGCGACAAAAAAGTCCGCCGCTTCAACCCGCTCTTCACGGAGTTCTGACAATTTCGTGGCATCGACATTGAGAATGGTGGTGTCCTTGAGACGATCGGTCAGCTCTTCGCAAAGCCTCGGATCCGATTCCATGATGCGTACTTTGCATTCCCAACTCTCCAGCAGCTGCGCGAGGGAAAATCCATACTCGCCTCCCCCGAAAATAACGACACGAAGAGACTCGTGCTTCACTCCTTTGCCCAGTTTGCTGGCGCTTTCATGGACGATTCTCGGTTCACCGATCAGCATCACCAAGTCGCCGGCAACCAGCTGATCATAGGCAGTTGGAATCACGATTTCGTCCCCGCGTTGAATCGCCCCAACCCGCACCCGGTCCGGCAACCCCAGGTCGAGGAGTTGTTGGTTCTCCGCAACGCTTCCCCGGGAAATCTTAATCTGCTGAAGCTCAATGTGACCCCGAGCGATTTCCTCGACAAACATCGACTCCGGATTGCGGATAAATTTGGCCAACTGAACTGCAGCCAGAAGCTCCGTGCTGAACAGCAGGTCGACCCCAAAATGACTGCGATAATCAAAGAGCCATTCTTCCCGTTGGGCGGCCGGGTGAACCCGGCAGATGGTCCGCTTTGCGCCGAGTTCCTTGGCAACGCTGCAGGCCACCAGATTCACGTCAGCGCTGCTGGTCAAAGCCATAAAGAGATCGCATTCGTTGGCACCTGCATCCAACAACACATCGACGGATGAACCGTTGCCCTGAATGATTCGTGCATCGAGGGAAGCAAGATCGTGCGCCAACTGATCGCTCATTTCCACAATCGTGGTGTCATGCGCCTCGCTGGATAGATGCTCAGCCAGATGGCGACCGACTTCGCCGGCGCCTACAACAATGATTTTCATACGGAGAGTAGGGGAAAAATGTTCCCCAGGGTAATGGACCCTAAATTTCGCTTCGCACAATCGAAAGCAAGCTTCTTCCTCGAAGCGGATGATTGACTCTTTTACTCCAATGAGCCTACGATTTACCCGATGGCGGACTTGCCAAACAGACTGCTGGATATCGTCTACCCTCGAACGTGTCCCGGCTGCGAAACTTCGGATTGGGATCCGGGTCCAGTGCGGCTTTGTCATCACTGCTCCAAACAGCTCACCCCACTGCCTTCGCCCTTTTGCGACATCTGCGGCGAGCCCTTTGTCGAAGGATCTCAAGCTGGCACAACCTGCCGCCGCTGTCGTGACTCGCGCCCCGAATACGACTTCGCCAGAGCTCCCTTTCTCGCGACCGATTTACTTCGCGAGATGATTCACTCCTTCAAATATGGGCGGCAAATGCATCTCAGCCCGCTCCTTGCCACACTGCTTGAACAAAGTCTTGGCGACCGCAGATTCAGCCTCGAAGAAACCTGGCTGCTGGTCCCCGTTCCACTTCATCCCCGGCGCGAGCGGGAGCGTCATTTCAATCAGTCCGCGGAACTCTGCTCTCTCCTCGCTCAAAGTCGCGGTTTTGAGCGATGCAACGCCCTGCGAAGAATCCGATACACCTCGGCACAGGCCCATCTGGAGCGCAAAGAACGACTGACGAATTTGGTGGACGCCTTTGCCTTAAGCCGCTTAGCATGGCAGCAAAGGGCGATTCAACGCGCCAACATCCTGCTCGTCGATGACGTGATGACGACTGGCTCGACCGCCAATGAATGCGCAAAGGTGTTGAAACGAGTCGGGAGCGCGTCAAAAGTCGCGGTTATCACCGTCGCTAGAGCGAGTGCGACGACCTGAAATTTTAACAGTTTGCTCCAAATGGGGATTTTTAAGAAACCATCCATCAAAGGAATCGGCGATAAGAAAAAAGACATGCCAGAAGGTCTCTGGCAGAAGTGTCCGAGCTGCGGAGCCATGCTTCATCAGCTCGAACTGGAGGAAAACCTCCGCGTCTGTGGCAAGTGTGAACACCACTTCATCCTTTCTGCGCCCGAGCGAATCACCAGCCTGGTTGACGCCAGCTCGTTCCAGGAAATGGACACGAATCTGGACAGCACCGATCCTCTGGAGTTCCTCGACTACTCAAGCAAGGTCCCAAAATACCAGGAGAAGACTGGGCTGCACGAGGCAGTGGTCACCGGACGCGGCGACATTGGCGAGCAACCAGTCGTGCTTGGAATTATGGATTTTCGGTTCCTTGGAGCCAGCATGGGATCGGTAGTCGGCGAAAAAATTGCCCGCGCGATCGAAACGGCAACCGCAGAACGGAAAACGATCATTCTGTTCAGCGCTTCTGGCGGAGCCCGCATGCACGAAGGGATTTTGAGTCTGATGCAAATGGGGAAAACAAGTGCGGCCCTGGCTCGCCACCATCACGAAGGCCTCGGCTACATTGCCGTTTTGACTCATCCAACCACTGGTGGTGTCACCGCAAGTTTTGCAACGTTGGGAGATGTCATCATCGCAGAGCCCAAGTGCATGATCGGCTTTGCTGGTCCTCGCGTCGTTAAGGAAACCACTCACCAAAACCTGCCACCCGGCTTCCAGACCGCGGAATTCATGAAGGAACATGGATTGGTGGACCTCATCATTGACCGCAAAGAAATGCGAAAGACGCTGATCGACCTCGTTGGCTACATGCAGCCCTCCGAGGATTGAAGCCTCGCCGATGGCTCAAGGCAAAGGCTCATCAAAAACGTCGATTCTTTCAGCCCTAGGCCTGGCCAGAGTTGATCGCAAGATTTTGGTTCCCGCGGCTATGCTGTTCCGACTTGGAGCCGCTCTGGCCATCGGGTGGATGATTCATGCTCATCATGTTCGTGCCACTGCTGAAGGCGATCGCCCGATTCTTGCCTCCGAAGTTCGGGATTTTCTCCCGGAAACCCACACCCTTTCGGTCGACACCATCACTTCCCGCGGCGGTTTCCATGTTTTAAACCGGGAGCGCTCCAAAATCGGCTATGTCGTCCGAACCATGCCCCAGTCCCGCGACATCAAGGGCTACTCGGGACCGAGTGACGTTCTCATGGTCTTTGATCCGCAAGACTCACTCGCCGGCATCGCGATTCGCCACAGCTATGACACCCCAAGTCACGTTGAGGATGTCAGTAAGGACTATCTCTTCATGGAGCGTTGGAATGGTCAGAGTTGGAGCGAGCTTGCAAAACAGGAAAAAGTCTTTGGCGTCTCCGGCGCCACGCGCACCAGCGAGGCCGTTGCCAACAGCGTATTCCTTCGTGCCGCGCTGGCGGAAGGGCTCGATCAAGGTGGTAGCCCAACCTTTCATTTTCGATGGCAAGATGCGGCGCTGATTCTGACGGCCACAGCCGGGATGTTGCTCGCTTTTTGGCGCACCCCCAAGATCCAACGTCGCAAAACCTGGATTCACGCAGCCATCGTGATCTATCTCGGGCTCATCTCCGGTGACCTTCTCGCCCAATCACTTCTCTCCAGTTGGATGGAGCATGGTATCCCATGGAAAACGCTCCCGGGGTTGGTCTTCCTCGCAGCCATCGCCTTCCTCATTCCGTGGGCCACCGGGCGTCCAGTCTACTGCACCCACATCTGCCCTCACGGCCACCTGCAACGCTGGCTCATGAAACTGGTCCCCGCCCGGCGCAAACTGCGGCTTCATCTCGATATTCAATGGGGCTTGCTCGCACTTCCCGGACTATTACTCGCGTTGGTTCTCACGGTCGTTTTTTTGAAGATCCCCATCGATCTGGCGGGAATCGAGCCGTTTGACGCGTGGGCGCTTCGCGGTGCGGGCATCGCCACGATCATTATTGCGATCGTGAGCCTTCTGTTCGCCGCAGTCGTCCCCATGGGATTCTGCCGCTTTGGATGTCCAACGGGCTTGCTGCTGAATCTTGGCCAAAAGTACAAGCATGGCTTTCATCGCCGCGATGGCTGGCTTCTGGGATTGCTTGGGCTGGCCTGCTTCTACTATTTTGGTTACGAAATCTGGAAACCCTGGTTGATGTTATGAAGCTGGCGATCCGTCTTCCGATCCTCTTCATTCTGGTTCTCGGACTCGGAAGCCTGGTCGCTCAAGGCATTCGGAAAGTTCGGCATGAGCAACAAACGCGCGCGATGCTGCTCCAGGTTCAGGCTGCCGTCCAGGACTACCATGTGGATCAGGAACGCTATATTCCACGCCAGGAACTAACCGGATCCCAACTGATCAGTGTACTCTCCGATTTCGGGTTCCTCAACGAACTCCCCATCAACCCCTGGACCCACGAACTCTGGAAGCTTGATGGAGAGGAGCCCGATTTTCTACGCTACGCAACCGACCCCAATTTCGAAACCTACGCTTTGCGTGCACTCAATCCCAAGACTGGCGAAGTCGTCCTCGAGATCGACAGTGTTGAACAGCCTTCGCTCTGAAGCACGCCAGACTAACTAACTGTTCTCAGGTCCTCCGAGAATGGCCCCTTCCAAACGCACCCGAAATTCGGCTTCCTCGACTTCCTTCATCATTTGGTCGTGCGGAGAATCCTCGCCCAATTCAGGCTGAAAGTTGATGGTGAAGGCGGCATAATCCAAGCCTGTCTCTTTCAGTTGCTCCCGTGCTTCTTCCTCATATCCGAGCTCCCAGGATATCGCCGCTTTCTGAGCTTTGCGGTAATGGGCATCAGGGTAGCGTTTGAAGAAGGTATCGAATGTACTCGAAACGCGATTCCAAATTTCGGCGCGCTTCGCCAAGTCGCCTTCGATCATATCGTTCATCTTGGTATAAACCTCCAAGCCCAACCACGGCAGGTTCGGCGAATCCATGTCCTCGATCAACGAGTCGGCATAAGCCTCCAACTCATCGACGCCACCGTAGTTTTGCGGGCTTAGAAACTCGGCCTTCAGGCGATAAGGAGTTGGATCCTCCGGATTCAGCACGATTGAACGTTCATACCAGATACTGAAAAGATCCCGATCTCCGGACAACAACGCGACTTTCAACATCAGTTCCGGAAGAATTGGCACTTTCAGCCCCTCGGTCCAAAAGCCTTCGAGCAGGCTCCTCGCTGAAGCATAATCTTGGGGACTTCCCTCTTCTTTCTCCTTCTCACCCAGCTTCGAATACTCTTTCCACGCTAACCAGATAGGCACTGCAGTACGGAAGACATCCCGGACCTGCTTAGGGACCGAATGCATCTTGAACGAAGTCTCAAATCGACTAATTACTTTCCTGGTATTGCCTTCCATCACGTCAACCGCCGCCAAAACAGCCTGCTCAACGTGATCCCAATAGATCGTCGAGAGGTAAGGATCCCTTGAATCCACATTCCACTCGGCGGTACTTGCGATCAACTCCGCCAGAATCGCATCCTTGGACGTTTTGTCCTCGCTCCGCTCAGCCATCCTCATTTTGTGAAGATAAGACGGTGCCCGAACTTCTGCAGGATATGCAGCGAGAACTTGCTCGTCGAACGTTGGTGATGGGGTCGGATCACCTGCTTTCGCAATCAGCCCATACTCCGTACTTTGAATTCGTTCTTTCGCGTGCAGAATTGCCGCATCGCGACATCCAGATTGAATGCAATGTGAAACCGCTTTCTTTAATGCCGAAAAGTCGGTTCGACTAAAGGCTACTCCTTCACCGGTATAGATCCGGGCAAAGAGCGAAAGAGCCGTGATTGCTTCCCGATCCCATTTCCAACTGCGATGTCCTTTGGACAGATAAGCATCAATCAGGACTTGCTCATAGTGGTTCACCACAGACTCCTCAAAGAGCGTCACGTGGTCAAACGACGATCCTCCGCTTTGTGACTGCCGAACGGCTTGAACCATCTGACGATCCGGGGCCGCAACCACGTTGTAGGGCAAATTGCTCCCCTGAGGGCTCGGCGTGTATCCCGGAGCCACACTTGGGTAAGGTGACGCCGCCGCATCCGGAGGCGTCGGACGCGGAGCCGGAGGTTTGGGCCTGGCCGGGGGCGGAACGGGAGGGAGCGTTTGCTCGCCCGGCATCACAATCTTCGGTGAAGACTTTGCCGTCTCTCTCGGCGGCTTGGGCGTTGAGCTCTTGAACAGATCGACCACAAAGAACATTGCCAACAAGACAATCGCCCCCACCAAAACTGCTCTCGAATAGCTCTGGCGAGTGGTTTCTTTCGCCTTTTGCTCTTCCTGTCCAATCGAGGGAGCTCGATAGGTAAGCCGAAGCTGTCCCGCAAAGATAACGTCCTGATCTTTTAACGGCCGTTCGCAAACCGCCATCGCATTCACCCGCGTCTGATTTTCGTTTGGAGCGAGGTTCACGAGAATGTGGCGATCTTCGTCTTCCGCCAAACGAAATTGTTCGTCAGAAACCCCGTAACAATCCGCGATTACGACATCGCTATTGATGCTCGAACCAAAGCGAATATATTCGCCGCGCAATGTTGCATAGTTTCCTTTCGGCGTAATCAACTTGCCCGGGCTGGGCTGATCACCTCTTTTACTTTCGGCCAACTCCTCCTCCTCGGGATTGGTAAGCCCTACCGTAATCGACTTTGATTGAAAAGGTAAGGGAGCCTGAATT
>JBCDHN010000066.1:0-8705 GCA_038749915.1 Verrucomicrobiota bacterium
CAACCTTTTTGTTAGTTCTGACGACAAAAACTGGACTCGGGCCGTGTTCAGTCAACAACCCTGGCAGCTATGCCACATCTTCGGCCTAACCGCGCGTAAGGATCGTATCAACGCGCTCTTCAGCCTCCACGACGCTCGCCTGATGCGCAGAGGATATCATACGATTCCCGGCTTCGATCCAGCCGCTCACCCCAGTATCTCCGTTCTCCAATAAGCCCCAAATACAATTCACGATTTACCGCCTATGAAAACGAAGCAAGCCAAGGGAAAAGCCGACTCGGTCGCCGTCATGCTTGGTGATCCCGAATTCCCGATCGAGGAACGCCGGAAATTCCTGCAGATGATTGTTCAATCCAGTGACGATGCAGCCATCAACGCTGTAATTCAGGGATTGGAGAGTAAAAAGGGCAGCGATGTCTATGCAAAGCGACTCAAGAAGCTTGAGGCCATGATGCAGGAACTTGAGGAGGGTCCGCAACGTCCCGCCATGTTCATCGCGATGACACCGAGCGCCGAAGACAAAATCCAATATGCGCAAGTGATGCTGGATGATGGCAATCAAGCCTACAGCGTCGTCCCTGACAACGACCTTCGGAAGTCTTTGAAACTGGGCGATCCGATTGTGATGGACGGACGCGGACGCGCGGTTCTCCGCCGGGGCGCCCACAACCTCGGCATTGGTGAGCAAGCGAAATTGGAGCGCGTCATTGACGATCGCCGGGTTGAAGTCTCGATGCGCGGCCAGGAGCGCTTCGTCTTCTTTGCTTCATCGAAAATTGCGGACCAACTCAAAAACGAAGAAATCGAGGCTGGTGCGATGCTCGTCGTAAATCCGCGCCAGTTCATGGCCTTCGATTCCATTCCCAAAGTTGATGGCCTGGCCCACTTTCAGTATTTGGAGCGTCGCCCGGTATCCAAAGTCGTGGTCTCCCGTGACATTGGAGATCCACCTCCGATCATCGAACGCATTACCCAGTTCGTCCGCGCGGAGATGATCGCACCGGATGTGCAACGTCGCTATCACCTGAATCGCTGCCTCACAACGCTCCTTGACGGGGTTCCCGGTTCCGGCAAGACCCTGGCGATTGCGGGGATCGAACGACGCATTTACGAAGTGATGAGCGAAGTCACCGGCGTTCCCATTGATGAACTTCCTCCCCGGGTATTCCGGCTTCAGATGAGCCGCATTCTCAATATGTATCTCGGGGAAAGTGATCGCAATCTGGAACGGTTCTTCACGGAAGTGGAACAGATGGCCGCTGAACGCTTTGTCTGTCCGGACGGACGCGAAATCCAACTTCCCGTGATTGCCGTTCTGGAAGAGATCGATGGTCTGGCCCGGCATCGTGGACAGGATTCCATCCATGATCGGATTCTCACCACCGCCCTCCAGAATCTTGATACGGCTCGTCCCGAGCTGAAAGAGAACCTCATCATCTATCTGGGAACCACGAACGAGATCCAGCAGGTTGATGGAGCCTTTCTTCGTCGGATTGGCGCCACGGTTGAGCGTTTCGGTCGGCTGAAGCGGAACGGTTTTGAAGCAGTTCTTCAGAAGCAAATCGAAGGTCTGCCCATCATTCCTCTGAATGGAAGCCGCGATCCGGAGACGGTCGAAAAAGCCGCGGTCTCCGCCATCGCGGCCTGGCTCTACAGCCCCAACGGCTCCGACCGGGGACTCGTTGAACTGACCTTTACCGGTTCCTCGAATCCTGAGATTCGTTATCGCCGGGACTTCGTCACAGGCGCCCTCGTCAATCGCGCGGTTCAGCAAGCGGGCATTGAAGCCAGCCAGGCCGAGCATCGTGGCCATGAAGAATGCGGCATCTCCTGCGACCTGCTTGTTCGTGAAATCGAACGCCAGATCCGCACCCTCGCAGATCAACTTACGGAACACAATGCCCACAAATATGTGGACGTTCCTGATGCGACTCGGGTGGCCAGCGTTCGCCGTCTACCTCAGCCCAACCATTTTCCTCTTCAACTCCAAGCTTAACTACATCGACTATCCATGATTCAAGAACAAACACGCCCCACTGCCGAGGCCGGCCCCAGCGGGGGAGGCATCGACAACTTTTACAATCAGGACGCCAGCCCGGGCATGGCAAACATACTCGCCGGTCCCTATGGCGAGAACGTTCCCGTCGCCGGAATGACGGTAGGCGAGATCCGGGCTCGTTTCCGCGACCGCTTTGACATCGATCCCCAGTCACAGGCGGTGATCGACGGAAGCGACGTTGGAGACGACGAGGTGGTCAACGAGGGCCAGACCTTGATGTTCACTTATCGCGCTGGCGAGAAGGGCGCCTACCTGACCTCATGGGCGAACTGAGAATCGAGGGAGACGAGATTCTCGCCGTATCGCCTGAAGGAAAACGCGAGACCTTGAAGCTGGACGTTCTCTACGAACGCGTGGCCGGATTGCGAATGGAGACCGGCGGTCTGGTTCTCCCGGATGGAGTCAAAGCCATTCGATCCGATGGATCGGTCACAATCTGGGTTCATCAAACCCCGCCGCGCGTCTACAAACTGAAATGGATCGCGAAGGACTCGCCCTCTCGGTTCGGAAAAGACTGCACGTATAGAGATATCACCATCGGTCTTCCTTATATGATTGTCCTGGCAGTCTTCACGAGAAGTCGGGAAGGTTACACCACGTTATCGAAGCTCAATGAGTGCTTCTTTACGAATCAGAGCCTGACCTCCCTCCAGGATCCTCTCTTCTATCCAGCACTCCTGAATTGCAGCAAGTTTGATCCCCCGGACGGCAAGCCGTTGAGTTGGATCTGCACCCAGCATCTGGTCCGGGATTTCGACACCGAGCCGGACGAGAATGTTCGTTTGCGCCGAGGTTTCATCGCGTTGATGCGCTGCCTGATGGAGGCCGGATTCAACTACTCCAGCGAAGAGCACGAGGCCTCAAGCTGGTTCACCGAAAGTTCAACGGTTTCGCCTGACATCGCCGACATCGACAAGTGGCAGGAAGCCACGAAAATCGACCCGCTTTTCGTCCTCGACCTGGACTGGCTCCCGACCAATCACAGCGTTGAGGAAGTGATCCAACGCATCTTCAAGCAGCAAAACGCGAAGAGTCCCAAATTCAACAACGCCAAAGCGATCGAGCGTCTCGTGTTTTCCCACAAACGCCAGAAGCTTCGCCGAGCCAAACTTGCCAAGGCCGCCGAGGAGCAACCCGACCTGGCCGGGCTCATCCAGGAATTCTAACCAACACCTTTCATGAAAGTCTCTGACAACCATCTGGTCACCCCTCTCTATCTCAAGCTCTCTGACAACATGCCCTGGCCCGGGCAGGAGCGTGCGTTCTATCTTCTCAGCAGCGACGGTCTCTTTCTGTGCCGCAACAATCCGTTTTTCCAAAGCAGTGTTCCGGTCAGGGATTGGCCGGCGGAACTGGCACCTCACAAACCGTCAATCAAGCTGAGCTATCCCAAAATCCCTCAGCTGCTCTTTGAAAAGCTGATCGGCTTTTTTGCCATTATCGGGGAACGTCATGGAGCCGAAGCTGCGGCCTTGCTGGCGTGGAACCGCTCAACCAACGAGGTCGAAGCAATTGTTCCGCCGCAAGAGGCTACCGTCAGCAAATCCTGGGGCGGTCGCCCCTACCCGATTGATGTCAGCTATGACGTTCCACCGCTTGATCCCGATCTGGTCTTGATTGGCGACATCCACAGCCACGTGGATGGACCGGCTTATACCTCCAGGACCGACGCCGAAGACGAAGCCCACCGCCCCGGTATCCACATTGTGATTGGCCGTATTTTTACCGACCCTCCTGAGATCCATATTGAGGTAACCGTGGATGGAAGCCGCTTTCGGGTCAAAGACTATACCGAGGTGATTGAAGGCTATGAGTCACGCCGCATGGAGGAAGTCCCTTCTTCCTGGATCCAACAAGTGGAAGTCAAAGACTGGTTCTCCAGCTACCATTCCGACAGCAGTTATTACTCCAGCGAATACGGCACCTCCACCTCTTATCCTTAATTCAATCCCGATGAAACTCGCCAAAGATCAATTGCTACTCCCTTCCTTAAAAAGCGGATCATCGATCAAAGTGATCGGGCTCGGTGGTGTCGGCAGCATTGTGGCACGTTACCTTTCCGTCTTCCTCGCCTCCCAAAAAGTCGATCTTCGACTCGTCCTCATTGATGGCGATGAATTTGAGGCTTCGAATGCGACACGGATGCTCTTTGGCAGTCATGGAAACAAGGCCTCGGTGATTTGCGATGAATTGCTCCCCTACCTTGAAGACTCGCACCTGGCTCTCGATTCCATCGAGGAATATATTACACCGGAAAACCTCTCCCAGTATATTCATAGGGGTGACATCATCTTCCTGACGGTCGACAACCATGCGACCCGGAAACTGATCAACGACTATTGCACGAATGAGCTCACCGATTTTTGTGTTTTCTCGGGCGGAAATGACGGGGTCGAATCTCTGCCGAATGGCAGCGTTCGGCGCGGGACGTTTGGTAATGCGCAAATCTTCGCCCGCCGCGACGGAACAGATCTCACTCCCAATCTGGTCCGGTTTCATCCCGAAATCGCGAATCCCGGAGACAAGCTGCCGACCGATCAGAATTGCACGGAACTCGTCGCTTCCGTCCCCCAGATCCTGTTCGCTAATCTGGCGGTTGCCTCCGCCATGCTGAACACCTTCTTTCTTCATGTTTGCGGATCGACCCATTACAGCGAAGTCTCCTTTGACATCGCGGAAGGACTGATGCGTCCAATCCCGCTTCCAAAATAGCGCTCGCTTTCTCCGGCGAAAAGGAGTTGCGGCAGTGCGAGCCTGTGGCATCGAACGAAGACGGTTTTCGTCGTCACCATGTCCGACGCTGCTTCCCCTTCCAAACCCGCTCTCAACCCGGAATCCTGGGTCGACCAACACGGCGACTACCTTCTGGGCTATGCCATGAACCGCCTTCGCAATCGTTCGCGGGCCGAGGACGCGGTCCAGGAGGCCCTGATCACGGCATTCAAGGGGCAGGAAAAGTTCGAAGGACGCAGTTCGGAACGCACCTGGCTAACTGGAATCCTGAAATACAAATGTCTCGAAGCGATGCGCAAGAATTGGCGGGAGGTCGCTGCTTCGGATATCGCAACCGATGATAACGACGTCGATTTTGACGAACGCGGACATCTGCGACCGGGCCACGCGCCGGAGTCGTTCTCTCTCGAACCCGGGGCATCCATTGACAAAAAGGAATTCTACGATGCTCTCAACAGCTGTCTTACCGGATTGCCTGAACGTACTGCACAGGCTTTTGTCGCAGCTGAGATCGATCAGGAACCACTCGACGGTGTGGCCCAAACGCTCAATGTCAGCCTGAACAATCTTTACGTGTTGCTTCATCGGGCACGCAAAACCCTGCGAGGTTGCCTGGAAAAAACCTGGTTTGCCGAATCCGACCCAGCCGCCGTCAAACCCTCTGCCTAGATGCGAATGCTCTTCGCCAAAATCGTTTTCCATTTCATCCAGTGCCGCGAGACGATGGAGCTGTTTTCGCTGAAATTGGATAAACCCCTCAACTGGCGTCAACGCCTCGCCATCCGCATGCATTGTCTCTGCTGTCCAGGCTGCTCCAAGTATGGCGAACAGCTCCCCTGGCTGCGAACCGCCGCCCGCAAACTGGAAGAAAACTTCAACTACGAGAACTTGGCCTCTTTTACCCCGGAGGAGAAGGCAAAGCTGAAGGAGGTTTTGGCGAAACAGGAACCGGAGTCTTGATCTCGGTTAGGAGAGCTTCCAGAGTTCGAAAGGATCCGATGCAGAAAGCCGAGTTGGAATCTGCGTAGTGCTGGCCACTAACCCTCCAACGGCACGATTTTTACCTTCTTTCCAGCGCTCGGGGCCCCACCGAGACTCTGGAGCAAGGTCGGTCCGGAAGGAGTTTCCGGACTTGGAGCGGCCTCCGCTTTTTCGCTTTCGCCGTCAGTCTGTTCCGCTTCCAGCGCCTCCCGCAACGCGCCTTCCACCATTTGTCCGCAATGAATTTTCATGGGCGGTAAGGCTCCAAGCGGTTTGGTCATTTCAGCAGCTCCGAGATGCTGGGCTTCCTCGACCGTTTTGCCGGCCAGCATTTCCGTGGCCATGCTTGCGACTGCGATGGCTGTCTGACAGCCGAAACTCTGGAACGACGCCCGATCAATCACCTTCTTCCCGTCTTTCTCGCCAAACTTCAACCACATCCTCACCATGTCACCGCATTCCGGGTTTCCCACCGTTCCCACCGAGTCTGCATCCGTCATCTCCCCCATGTTTTGGGGATTGGCGATCGCTTCCTGGATTTTGTCTTCAAAGGCTTCGGACATGGAGAAATACTAGGCTGGAGTTGCCGCGCCTGCAACTCTAACCGGCCGAACCACGTTCCGACACCTTCGCCCGGTTTTACTTGCATCCCATTCCCCCGCCATTTTAGTCCTTCCATGGCCTCCTCAACCCCCAGCGCCGTACTCCCCTCCAGCCAAGCTCCCCAATTTCAGCCCGCTTCACCGGGTGACGCCATCGTCGTTCGCCAGATGGCGGAGGAAATTTGGTACCTTTGTTACCCGGGAATCATCACCCAGCAGCAAATCGACTTCATGCTCGATTGGATGTACGCTCCGGAAAAACTGGCCGACGAAATTGCCGATCCCGAGATCGAGTTTGGCTTTCTCGTTCAAGACGACGACGCGGTTGGCTATGCTTCCTATGGTCCGGAAAATCCAGGCGATCGAAAAGCTGGGCACCTCCACAAGTTCTATCTCCACCCACGAAAGCACGGGCAAGGACTCGGCTCTGCCGCGTTACGCGAAATCATTCGACTGGCCCGGTCCCAGGGCTACGAATCACTCAGCCTCCGGGTCAATCGCGCGAATCAGGCCGCAGTGCGGTGCTACGAGCATTGTGACTTCGTTATCGAGCGGGAGGTCTGCAGCGATATTGGCAACGGGTTTGTGATGGATGACTTCTGGATGTCGCGAGTGCTTTGAAAGCGTAACTTCCAATTTCCAAATTCGGGAAATGGGTATGCACCGATCCGGATTTTTCATTTGGAGATTGTTTGGAAATTGGTTTCTGGTGTTTGGAAGTTCCAACCATGAGTTATCCCGCAAAGCTTCAGGAAGTCGTCGAGTTCCTCGAAGCGTTGCCGGAGCAGGAACGCCGCGAAGCCTTGTTCAGCTATGCTGAGGCCGCTCATCGCCATGAACCTCGGGAAGACGAAACTTATCGGGTCGCTGACGAACGGCTCGACGAAATGTGTCTCGACTCCGTAGGCGTTTTTCTTGATCTGAACGCTGATGGCCGCGCGCTTTTCCGGGTCCGTCTTGGCCCGAAAGTCCAGACCCTGACCCGCGCCCTCGCCACGATACTGTGCCAGAGCTTCAACGAGTTGCCGCTCAAAACCATCGTTGAACTCGACGACGCCTTCATCCCTCGAATCGTTGGAGCGGAATTGATGCGGCTGCGCAGTCGCACGGTCTACTACATGTTGCAGCGGATGCAGGAAGCGGCGGAACGAGCTGAGTAGATTTCCAAACTTCAAATCCCAAACTCCAAACAAATCTCAAGGGTCAAATCTCAGACAGGCAATTGCCAGGCATTGGGACTTGGAGTTTGATTGGATTTTGGTGCCTGGAAGTTGGACACACCCACACCAGGGTTCAGCTGAACATCGCTTTGACCACGAAAAGGGTGACCAGCCATCCCAGCAAAAACACACCCACGGCTGCCAGCAACATGACAACGCAGCCAAATCCACCACCGGACTTCTTGCGGCGACCGGTTTGAGAAGCCGGGGCTTTCTCAACCACTTTGCTCGTCTCATCAATCCGCTTCGCCGGCTTCTTTCCATCCCTCCCTTTCGGCATGGGTGGCGCATCCGTATCGGCAATGGACGCAGTCTCAACTCCTCCATCACCGGAAGGTTGAGCCGTTTCCAGCGGCACCGTCGCCGTTTTTGCCGTCATCGGCAGTGGCGCATTCTCCAGCTTGATGCCGTATTTTTCTTCAAAATCCGGGTCGCGATAGGCCTTGTTCAACCCCAGCGCTACCTCGTAGTACTGAGTCGCGCCCGGCAGATCTCCCAGCTTCGCCGCTGTCTCCGCCATGGCTAGATGGCCCACGGCAGATTCAGGACAATCCGTCAAAAATCCGTGCAAAAGCGGCACAGCCTGTTTTGGATCGATCTGGGAATAGATCTCCGCCGCTTTCAGAATCTGCGCTTCATATTCCGGCGGCTCATCGGCAGAGTCCAGCACGGTTACTGCTTCGGCACCGCGCCCCTCCATGACGAGCTGCTCGGCGAGCCGACATCGAAGATCCCAGTTCTGGGGTTCCTCGGACAACTGTTCGGTCAAAGCTTGGGCAACTGGGCTTTCCATGCAAAGGGCGTCGGGAGGGCAGTGTAGGCCGAGACCAAGGCGGAATGCAACGGCAGAACGGCAAAACTCTGAAAACTTATCGTGGCTTTCGCCCCACCAGCATTGTCCAAACGATCACTGAAGGGTTTAGCCACGCAAACAATGCCGCCTCCGCCGGTTCTCCATTTTTGGCGGGGGCGGTTCTTTTTTTCGACGACTCGGAGTTCTACTTTCTGTTGACGAATCACTTCAGCTTTCGTCTCATGGCTTTGAGATGGAGGTTCTGACTGATTTTGTTGCCAACTTATGGCGACCACTGCGCTGGCTGTTGCCATTCG
>JBCDHN010000067.1:0-8673 GCA_038749915.1 Verrucomicrobiota bacterium
AGGTGGTGGTCGAGGGCTTCTGGAAAGGGTTGCACCGGAGCCCTTATCACGGGTTTTCAGTCGAGTTCAGCGAATATCGTCAGTACACCAAGGGAGACGATCCCCGGTATATCGACTGGAAAGTCTATGCGCGGAGTGACCGCCACTTCATCAAGAAATTTGAGGACGAAACGAATCTTCGCTGCCATCTCTTTGTCGATCAAAGTCGTTCGATGGAGTTTGGCTCCGGCGAATTTGGAAAAGTGGATTACGCGAATTCGTTAACGGCAACGTTGGCGTATTTCCTGATGCAGCAGGGGGACGCGGTTGGGCTCACGACGTTTCATGAGAATCTGGCCGAGCAAATCCCACCCCGGAATCGACCGGGACATCTGCGGCGGTTGATGCTGATGCTTGAGGACGATTGTCAGGGAAATGCGACCGACCTCGCCGGGATGCTGGAACAAATTCCGCAGATGGTGCGAAGGAGAGGATTGATCGTTGTTATCTCGGACTTCTTGGTTCCGCTCGACACCATTGAAACCGGGTTGCGCCAACTTCACGCGACCGGACACGACGTGGTTTTGTTTCAAGTGCTCGATCCGGCGGAAACGTCCTTCTCGTTTGAGGAGGCAAAGCATTTTCGGGACTCCGAGTCCGGTCAGGAATTTTTCGTCGATCCATCGATTGCGCGGAAGCGGTATCTGGAGCGGTTCGAAACCCATCAGGAGGGAATCGCCGCAGCGGCCATGAAGTACGGCATCGATTTTGTGACCATGGATACGAAAGAGCACCTGGAGCACGCGCTCTCGCAATTCGTCAATCGGCGGCACAATGCGGGAATGGCCGCAAGGACGCGGCGGGCGAAGAATCGGTGATGATTCGGCTCTCTTTTTATGTTTACTACTCTTCAGCCGGTGGCGGAGGCGGAAGGAAGTAGAGCTTCTTCGCTTTGTAGTCTAACACAGCTCCGTATTCCTGAAGGAAGTCGTAGCCGAGAATGCCATCGACTTGGATACCGAAGTTGTTGATGCCAGTCGCGACGAGATTGGCGACGCGGAAAATACGGCTTTCGAACTTGGACGATCCGAGCTGAAAGTTCTCCAGCTTCCCTTCGCCAACACCCAGTTGGCGGCCATCGAACGTGCTGAGAACGTCGCCGGTCTGTTTGACGGTGAGTCCAAGTACGTCGGCGATCGGGCCATCGAGATAGGAATAGGGGAGGTTGGTGTTGATGACAAAAGTGTGTTCCCGGTCAGCGATCATCAGCTTGATGACCATGGCGGATTTCTCATCATTGTAGGGAATGGAATCACAACCGAGGTTGGTCAGGTATTGCTCCATCGTAACATCGGCAGTTACCGTGCTGCGGCTTGGGTCCGATGCCCACAGGTCGATGTATTCCTGGTCAGCCGGACTGAGAGAGGTGATGGGAACCGGCGCGGTCTTCCCATTCGCCAGTTTCAGCATCGCTTTTCCGTCCGCAAAACCAACCAGCTCAGCTTCAATCGCGCGACCGTCGGAATTGGTGAAGCTTCGCGTCTCGGCCTGAGCCAGAGGAAGTCCCAGCGCGGTGATGATAAGAATTCGAACTACAATCATGAGATCTTATTGTTCAGGGAGAAAGAAGAGGATCATGGAATCCCAGTCGGCGATCCCGTCATAGTATTGCAAGACATCAGCCCCCATGATTCCGCTCGCTTCGATTCCGATTCGTTTGAGGCTGCAAACGCCAAGCTCGAAGCCCTTGATCTCAAGTCCCGCGATTTCGAAGGTCTTTGTGGCGCCCGCGTAGACCTTTTCGGTTCCTCCATCGATGGCGGGAAAGTCGCCAAAGTCGACATCGCGATAGACTTCAACATTCGTCGCTGCGGCAACCTCACTATCGACCATGCTAAGCGCTCGTCCGGAATCGAAAATGAAGGTGTAGGGTTTTCCGTTCAATTTCACCTCCACAAGGATGGATTTGCCTTTCTGGGTCAGCTTGGCCGAGGCATATCCCTTCTCCTTCATGAAGTTCGAAAGTCCCATTCCTCCGGCGGCGTTTTTGGCTGCGGCGCGGGCTCGTTCCGCCGGATCCCAATTCTGAATGTAGGTCTGATCGTCGATGCTGAGCGCGGCGATGGGCACTGGAATCTCGCTCAGGTTGGAGCGCCGCAGAATGGCTTTGTCACCTTCCACCCGAATCAATCGGGCGCGCAACTCCTTGCCGGTTTGGCTCTTGAAGGTCCGGTACTCCGCAGCACCGGCTTCGGACTGCGCCACGGACAACGGCGCAAGAAGGCTCAGGAGCAGGAGTCCTGAGAGGAGGATTGGGATTTTCATCGTGAGAATAGTCTCGCAAATAGGTAGGAGGATCAAGGCACGAATCCGGAGCATTTCAGGGAACGCGGACAAACATCTTTTGTGCTTCATAATCGATTAGGGCACCCAGCTTGCGGATGGCATCGAGACCAAGAATTCCATCCACGTCGACTTCTGCCTGTCGAGCGGCCAACTCCGGAAACCGGAAAATCATGCAGGTGCGGATCGGAATGGCTCCGGAAGAATTGGCGCCGTTGAGATCGACGATGCGGACATCAACCGAGGGGAGGGGATTCCCGGCGGTGTTGAGCTTGTTGAGCGTGGTGAGGTGGAGTTGGGTCTTCTTTCCATCCACCAACATGAATTCTTCGAGAGGTGTTGCGGACATCCCAATTCGAGACGCGGCCGCGCGGTCAAGGTAAGAGACCGGGAGAGTCGAGTTGAGGAGAAAACGAAGCTTTTCTGTTCCCAGCTCCAGTTCAAAGGCGGCGACGGTCGAATTGCCGTAGCCATACGGAACCGGAGCGTATCCTTCCGCACTGAGAATCTGACTGATCTTCAGCGAGCCAAGCCCCTTCCGACGTGGATCGGTCATCCACAGATCGAGATATTCGCGATCCGTATCGCTGAGCGATGAGATGGGGAGTTGGAGCTGCTTGCCGCCATCCACGTTTAGAGTCACCGTCTCTCCTTCGACCTTGACGAGCTCGCCCAGCATTTTGGATCCTGACCTCGTCGCATATTCGCGTAGCTCACCGACCTCGGGCTCGGCCGAGTCGGTCTCGGCAGCCTTGCAGTAAGCGACACGCTTTTGCCAATCGATCATCGCCCCCATCAATTGGAAAAAATCCGCTCCGAGAATTCCCTGAGCCTGAAATCCGATTTTCGGCAAATCCGCCATGCCCATTTCCCAGGGCTCGAGATGGGTTTGGCCGAGCGAAAAGGATTTGAACACGCCGCCAACTACCGGTTCAAGCGAACCGTCGGGAAGCGGGAATTCGCCAAAGACGACCTCACTGGGCTGCACCCCGACCTGATCAGCCAATTCGCGATTGAAGATGGTGAGAAACTTCCCAGGATCGAGTAGGAACTCGAATGGCTTTTGGTTGACGGCGACGTTGATCGTGAGTTTGCCGGAGCCGACGTTGAACGGTGTTTGGGTGTAGCCTGATTCGCGCAGAAATTCGCTGAGGCTGAGGTCTTCGAGCCACTTCAACTGGCGTTCGTCAGGGCTCCAAGCCTGAATGTAAGCCTGATCATCAACCGAAAGAGCCTGAATCGGGATGGTGACTTCCTGTCCGGCCGACGTCCGGATCTGCGCGTTTTTCCCTTCGATCGAGAGGAGCCGCGCCCGAACTTCTTTGCCCGAAGCTCGGCTCTTGAACGTTCGATACTCGCACGCACCGGCGCTTTCTGATTGCAATGAAGTGAGCGAAAAACCCAACAGCCCAACGACGAGGAGGTAAACAGGATGCACGAGGGAAACTAGGCTCGTGGCAGGGCGGATCAATTCACTTTTCGTCAAACCGAGGCTTTCATTCCCCCACGAACCGTTCCCGCCGCCGTTGCTCCGTAGTTCGCTTCGAACCAGGGCGCCAATTGGCGGTTATTGGGAGGCGAGAGCCAGATCCGCAAAATGTGCCGGCGTTTCTGAGGATCCGGATCGTCTTCAAACTCGGTTCGCCGATGGTAGGTCACCCAGTTGTTGAGAAAGAGGATGTCTCCCGGTCCCTGCCGAAACCGGACGTGCAACGTTTCATCAGCGGCAATTTCTTCGATCAAATCGAGCGCTTCCCGTTGGCGCAGTGTCATTTCGGGAAGACCTTCGCTCTGGTAAGCCCTCTCGATCAACACCCGCAGGAATGCCGAAGCAAAAACACCATCCTGGAAGGAGAAAATCGGCTGCTCACAGTAGGGCTTTTCATTCCCCAGATCGACATTGTGCCTGAGGTAGCAGTACGGCGAGAAAAGCTCCTCGAGAAGATCGGGACGGGATTCGAGAATCCGGTTGTAGATTGCCATGGAACTGACGACCTCATTTTCGCCGCCGGATTTGGCCTGTTGCAGGCAGAAGAAGCCAATCACGTCGCAGCGATCAGTGTGAAAACTGAGCTTTTTGCGGGTGTTGGGCCCTCGCGCCCGCGAATCGCCCTCGGCAAATCCCTCATCTCGCACACTGAAGATTTTTTCGCCCTTGGCGCTTTGGGAAACCGGTGTGCCGAGGTGAAGCGAGATCCCCCAGAACAGGCGGCGGCATTCTTCTTTGCTCAATTGATCGATCTTGAGGCCGCGAAGAAGGGTCGCACCGCAGCCTTCTTCGAGTGATGTCTGCAGATCTCGCAACGTCTTTGCAAGTTTCTCGAAACCAAAATCTGAGGCTTCGAGATCCTCGATCGGGCGGTTTTTGGTCGATCCCAGGGCCTGCTCGACCTCAGTTTGAGCAGATTCCCCGAGTGAAACCGACCAATCCTTTCGTCCAATCAACTCGGCGGCGTCCCATGCTCCCGGGTGATCGATCGGTTTCAATTGGCTTATTTGCGATTTGAACATGAGCCGTTGTCCAATTTCTCAGCTTTTCAGAAAAGTATCAACAACTCGAAGTGAGCGAATTAACCGACAGCGAAAAACACGAGGAGTTCATGCGGCTCTTCCTCGGAAACGAGCACGAAGTCCTGCGCTACGTTCTGGCCCTTGTCCCGAACCTGGCCGACGCGCGTGATATCGTGCAGGAAACCGCGGTTTCCTTGTGGAAACGTTTTGACGACTATGATCCCGAGCAGCCGTTCGCTCCGTGGGCCTGTCGATTTGCCCTCAACAAGGTCCGCCATCATTGGAGACGGGAGAAGCGCCGCCAGCACCTTTTTGACGAGGAAACGATGGAGTTTCTCGCTGCACGCCGCACCGAGCTGGCCGATGTCATGGATTATCGCCGGGAGTTCCTCCAGGAATGTCTTTGCAAGATGCCGGAGAAGTCGCGCTCCATTTTGACCGGCTATTATTTCAGGGAAGAAACGGTCGAGGAAATTTCCGAAAAGACAGGCCGCACGGTTGAGGCGATCTATAAGGCGCTTCAACGGATTCGTCGCGGCTTGAGCCAATGCATTCAGTATCGAATGGAGGCAGACTCCAAAGCGAGGTCCACCACATGAAGTCGAAATCGCCAGACATGGATGAACTGTTTTCGGCTGCTTGCGACGGTCGAGCAGATCAGGCGCAAATGGAGCGACTCGAGCACGAGTTGGCGCAGGATCTTGAAGTCCGAGATGATTACCTGGCCTACGTGGATCTTCATGCCAGCCTCGTCGACGATTGCATCGGTGTGGATGCCGACAACATTGTCGATTTTCCGCAAAGGAGCGGGAAGTTGCGAACCCGGCAGGTTTTGGTGGCGACCGGAGCAGGGATCGCCGCCGCATTGGTTTTCGGTCTTGTCTTCTGGATTTCGACCCAACGAGGGATCGATGATCCTGGCTATATTGCCATCGTGACCAATGCGGATGGAGCACTTTGGGAAGGCGATGACGCCAGTGTCATGGTCGGATCGGCGTTGAGACCGGGAATGGTCGAGCTCTGCGAAGGTCGGGTCGAAATTGAATTGGATAGCGGGGTGCACATCGCAATGGAAGGACCGGCACGGTTTGAACTGATCAATGAGAAGCACGGGATGCTTCATCAGGGAAAGCTGTCTGCGAACGTTCCGCCAGAAGGGATCGGGTTTACCGTCGATACTCCGAGTATGGCGGTGGTGGATTTGGGGACCGAGTTTGGCCTCAACGTGAACCAGAGTGCTTCTGAAGTTCATGTTTTTGATGGAGAGGTCGAAGCAATTCTCAATTCCGAGCCTTCGATGGTTCCTTCAAAAGAGCTGATTACCACCAACGTTACGCGAAGGGTTGAACGTTCGGAAGGCCATTTTGAAGCCGTCGCTTTTAATCCGGATCGATTCACCAAACCGCCCGATACGTTACAGGGAGTCACTCGTGTCAGCGGCGGAATTCGGGTGCTCCGTACCGAGCCGGAAACGGTGAGGAAAGGCACCTTCCAGCACAACTATATTCTGCTCTTCCGTTAACTGGCTATTGTTGAACTCGAAGATCCGCTCGAAGTGAGCTTAACACGGCCCGGTCGCTATGTGGTTGGCTTTGGTGAAGCAAACGGCAACGAATTCCGGCACTCGTTGAAGGTTGGCGATCGCGTTGATTGCTACTTTCTCCACTACGATACTGAAACCGAAGCCTCCACCCGGTGTCGCGGGACGATTCGGTTTGATCGCCCGATTGTCGCAGTGATCGCGGGCGGACGACAGATGGGGGCGACGGACGAGTTGCTGGGTGCTTGGTGCACCGCCTATGACCATCCCGATGCCCGGGAACGGGGATTGGAAGACGACGAAGTGGTCATCAGCGGAGATCGCCGAACCCTCACTCTCGACTGGGGCGTTGGGCCTTCAGCAGATCAGATTCGCGTTCTTGTTGCCGCGGCCGACTGAATCCTAACTAAGCCGGGATTTGCTGGGTGATGCAGTGGACGCCACCTCCGCCCTTGGAGAGAATCACACCACTGACTCCAATAACCTGGCGATTTGGAAAGGACTCTCGAAGCACCTCCAGCGCTGGTTCGTCCGCTTTGGGATTGTTCTCCGTCGGAACAATGACGGCCCCGTTGCAGATGTAGAAATTCATGTGGGCAACGTGATCGGCAAGCGGAACGTCAATCACCTTCAGACTCCTTCCTTTGGCATCTTTGGTTTCCAGCAGCCGTTCCTTCGCATCCTTGAGGCGTTTGTAATTTGGATCGAGCCGACGATCCGTGCGATGAAGCAGAACCACACCAGGTTTTACAAATGCGGCGATTCCGTCAACATGACCATTCGTGATCGGATCAGGCGTCAGGCCTTTGGCGATCCAGATGACCTTTTTGGCTCCCAGATAGTCTTTCAACGCCTGCTCGACATCCGCCTTCTTCATTCGGGGATTTCGATTTCGGTGAAGGAGGCATTCTTCGGTCGTGATCACCGTGCCTTCGCCATCCTGCAAAACACCGCCTCCCTCCACCACCACCGGAGAGACATACATCTCGGATCGAAAGTGGGCCGCCAGTCTCGCCTTGAGCAGCGCATCATCATCGTAGGGAGGAAATTTCGCTCCCCAACCGTTGAATGTGAAACCGGCGACCCGGCGTTCCTGATTGGGGCCTTTCAGAAACATCGGCCCTGAATCACGTGCCCAGCCATCGTTCACCGGAAGATAGAGCTTCTTGATCTTGGAACTCAGCATCTTGCCGGCAATTGCCTTGTCAGGAGGATTCACCACCATGGTCACGGGCTCAAACTGGCTGACAGTGTTGGCAACACTGGCCCATTCCTTTCGCGCATCTTCCAGACCATAGCCTTTCCAATTTTGGGCTGGGACAAAGACCATGATCGTGCCCTGGTGACGTTCCCACTCGCCGGGCATGCGAAATCCATCCGCCAACGGAGTTCGCCCACCAATCAGCTTCGCTCCGGTCTTTGTGTAATCGGGAGCTTTCGCATGCAAGGTCTGAAGGGCAGGTAGGGAAGCGCCGGAAAGCACTCCCCATTTCACAAAGCGACGGCGGTGCATGGCTGGTTGAGGGGGAAAATGAGCAGGAGAGGGTGGCGTCCCCGAGTGGAATCGAACCACTATCTAAAGTTTAGGAAACTCTTGTTCTATCCGTTGAACTACGGGGACTCGGAAGTTCAGGGAAGCTATCACTTCATGAAAGGGAATTCAATCTTTCAGCAGCGATGCTGATGGCAGCACTTTTCAAGCTGTATCCAAGGGCCCTCAAAGCCCAAGTGGTTACTCAAACAAGCCTGTAAGCCAATTCCAGAATTCTTCCCAACCGCTCTGCGATTCGTCGCGAGGCTCCTCCATTTCTTCCTCAGTTGTTCCTCCGAGAGTTTCCTCTGAGGTTCCGTCTCCGGATTCTTCAGTTTCTTCCGGAGCGCTCTCCAGAACTCCCAAAAGTCCTCCGGGATCCTCGTCAAGAACGTCCTCCTGCTGAGGTCGAGTCAGAGTGGTAAGGGTGATGCCCAACTTTTCAGCATATTCCACATACTGAGCCGCGTCTCCGCCCATGTCCGAAGCGATCGCGGCTGCGATCGTGGTGACGGTTGACTCGCTGACTGGTACTTCCTCACTGGCCGAAGCATGCGGCAGAAAAGCGCAAAAGATCGCACCAAACGCTACCTTGAAAGATCGGTAGGCTTTTGCTGAAGCTTTAGCTGTTGAGTGAGGGGTCATCGAGGGGAAAGGATGCCAATTTGTGGTAGTTGTGGAAATTTAGACGACTGGCAAGCAAAATCAATTAAAATTTCTATAAAAATAATAAAATATACAATCTGAGTCGATCAAAGTGAGAAGTTTC
>JBCDHN010000068.1:0-8662 GCA_038749915.1 Verrucomicrobiota bacterium
AATTTTGAAGCCTTCCCATCCGTTGCAGGTCACCCTGCAGTGACTGGCGCGTTGAAGCTCAAGCGGCATAGCGATCCGGAAGCTCTGCTTCAATCTTCCCGCAAGGCTGCCAAGAAATCTGGCAAAGCCGATCCCAAGAGCCCAAGCAATGCCGGTAAGCCGGTTGCCATGCTCGACAGCATTCGCAGCGTGATCGAGAGCAAGAACCAGCCTTCCGCAGCTGCCAAAGACGCGAAATCCGCAGCCAAAAAGCAGCAGCCTGAGTTGGCGAAAAGCGCTTCCTAAGTCGCGTAAGCATCTTTTCTCCCCCTGAAGATCCACCGTATGGGCACCTTGTTTGCCCTGCGGTGGATTTTCGCTTTCTGCCTTGCCTGTTCTTCTGAGTAGTACCTATTCGGGAATCTCGATTGAAGATTCAAGCGACAGAACAGCAGGCTGCGATCGTGCAGCAACCCGTCCGGAAAGGTGAGGTCATGCTGCTCAATGCCTATGCGGGCACTGGTAAAACCTCCACTCTGGAGCTTTACGCTCGGGCCTTTCCTGAGCTGCGGTTTCTCTACTTGTGTTTCAATCGCGATAATGCGCGGGAGGCCCAACAGCGGTTTCCCGGCACCTGCGAGTGTGCCACAATTCACAGCAAAGCCTGGCATGCGATCGGGAAGCAATATGAGCGGGTTGGAAGTCCCCGTCCCCGCGAGGTGATGGAGGCTTTCAAGCTGGCGACGTCGTTTTTGGCGGTCTACGTACTGGACACGCTCAACGCGTTTCTTCATTCAGCGGATCCCGAGATCGATTGGAAACACGTTCGCACCAGTCCGGAAACTCCGGAGCGGCAGCGGCATCGGGTTCGTTCCGTCGCGCGGAAACTGTGGGACCGGATGCAGGACCGGGAAGAAGCTTCCATTCCGATGAGCCACGATGGGTATTTGAAGTTGTGGGCGTTGCAGAAGCCGGTCATCGACCAATATGACGTGATTTTTTTGGATGAAGCTCAGGACACCAACCCGGTCACGTTGGAAATCGTTTTGGAGCAGGTTACCCGCAAATCTGCCGGACTTGTGCTGGTCGGGGATACCCATCAAAGCATCTACAGCTGGCGGGATGCGGTTGATGCCATGGATCAAACCACTGCAAAGGCGACTTTTCGCTTCCCGCTCACGGAGAGTTTTCGCTTTGGCCAGGGAATTGCCGACGACGCCACCGTTTTGCTCAACGAATTGAAAGGCGATAGCGTCAAGTTGGTCGGGCGAGGCGATTCCAGTGGAAAGTCGCGCAGTTTCGCGGTCCTCGGCCGCACCAACGCCACCTTGATCGCCGCTGCCATCGAAAAGGCGCTCGATGGCATCCCGATTCATTTTTCCGCGACGACTGCGCAAGACAACTGGGATCCGTTCACCCCCTACAAATTCCAGATGACGCTCGATATTTACCATCTCTGGAGCAATCAGCGGCATCTCGTTCGCGATCCCTACATTAAGAAGTTTACCAGTTTTGATGAGGTCGAGGAACATGCCCGAGGGGAGGGAACCGGTGGTCATGGACGCGATGTGGAGCTGGCCCTGCAGATTGAGTTGGTGAAGGAGCACGGGGATGATGTCCCGGGCCTGCTTGAATTACTGAGGAAACACAGCTGCGGCCCGGGCGAGGCAAAACTGGCCTTTAGCACGGTGCATCGCGCGAAAGGCAAGGAATGGGATGCGGTGCGGTTGCTGGATGACTTTCTCGATCCCAATGACAAGGATTTCCTCAAAAACGGCGATCCGGCGGTCGTTGCCGAAGAATCGAACATCCTTTACGTCGCTGTCACCCGAGCCCGGAAAAAACTGATGTATCCGGAAGAGCTCTATGAGTGGTTTGCCGGGCTGACCAAGCCCACTGCGGATACGGCGCACCGCATGGAGCCCCGTCCTTCCGCCAGAGGCGAAGGGGAACCAACCCATTCTCACTCTTCCTCAGCGTCGCCGCCCAAACCCGCCGGAACCCTCAGCTTGAAAACGGTTGCCCGTCGGATCACGGCAAAGCCACTCAAAAAACCGACTGCTCACCTGCTGCCCAAGCTTCAGAAAACCCGCGAAACCCATGGTCGCGCCTACGAGCCCTGGGATCATGCCGAAGACAAACTTTTGGCTCAGGCCTTTCTGCGGACTCAGAGTATCGAGGCCTTGTCGAAGCTGTTTCGTCGCCCGCCCAAAGCGATCAGCAAGCGGGTTGCGGCGCTCAATCTGAAGGCCGGGTAGCGCAGACTACGCGCCAGTTTCGCCAGTTCTGGGGATTTCGTACGGCAACCTCAAAGCCAGCCTTCTCCAGCTTTTGGCGGATACCCGGCAGGATGAAGGTGTGGAAATACATCACGAACTGCGGTTTGATCAGGGCGTTTCTCACCCGCATCGCCGTGTTGAAACTGTGGGTGAACCAATAGGCCGACGTCCACCGTTCCGGACGGAAACCGGTTACGAAGAGAAAACGCCCCCCCGGTTTCAAGACCTTGAACACCTGGGAAATCAGCAAATCTTCCTCGTCATCGACAAAGTGGCCCAGGGCACCGAAGCAGGTCGCGACATCGAACTCCTCGGAAAACTCCATTTTACGAACATCACCCTGAACCAACTCGAGCGTTGCTTCGCCGGGATCCACCTCCACCTCGTTCAACATCCCCTGGCTGAAGTCGATTCCCACCAATCGCTTCGATACGCTTGGAGCCAGCATCCGCAATCCCGCTCCCGTTCCGCAGCAAACGTCCAGGCCGCTCTCCACCTCGCCCACCAGCGGGGCGACGGCATCCAGCATCCAGCTCGGAGTCAGGTAGGGAGTGAACTCAAACTTCGGAGCCAAGAGATCATAGCCCTTCTTCGTCGAGGACAGTGCCTGACGGGCTTGTTCCATAAAGCTGGGACCCTTGGGATGAAACATCAGCGAATGTATCGTCGGATTTCGAATTCAGGATGCGTCTCCAGCACCTCCATCGTGCTGAATTCCTCTTCAAACGGAGGCAAAAACGTATCCCCCTCATATTCATCAAAGACATAGGTGAGCAGCACCTCTTTGCAGAGTGGAAAGTAGTGTTCATAGAGCGTTGCTCCTCCAATCACATACACGACCGTCTCCACATTCAGCAGTGCCAGCTCATCGGGGTGTCGGATCATTTCAACCCCATCGGGAACCGATTCCAATCCACAGGACAGAACGATGTTCTGTCGCTTCGGAAGCGGCTTTCCGATCGAATCCCAGGTTTTTCGCCCCATCAGGATCGCACTCCCACTCGTCGTCCGCTTGAAGAACTTCAAGTCGTCGGGCAAATGCCAAGGTAGTCCGCCATCACGTCCGATTACGCGATTGGCGGCCATGGCAACGATGGCGATGTACTGGGGGTATTCAGGCAATGTTCGACTTGCGCCTGGGGCTCCGATGTGGTTTACCCTAGCCAGCTCCCAAGAATCCGCAATCAGCGGTTCCTCATTTTCAGGGAATTACCTCAAAAAGGCGCAGCAATTCAAACCGGCCTCTGGAAGCGGCTAAGGAAAAATCTCAGACTTGCATAAAGAATTTCTTTACAAAGGTGACGAAATCGCCATACACTATTATTGAGCTTCAGCAATGAAGTGGAACCCTTCGGTGCTCGGCACCTCCTGCCCAACCTGCCTCCTATTGCCAGCCGAGGGGTTCATTCCTTTCAACTCAGGCCAAGCAGCAATGCTTGGCCTGAGTGTTTTCAATCCATCCCAAATTTTTCGATCGAAGATCGCCACCGGTCTGACATCAACCCCATCGAGTTAGTCAACCATACCCAATTCAGCAAAATCCCGGGAGTGAGGGTGAGATGGACGCGCAGTCAGAAAGCAACTGGAGGGTTTTTCTTGTCGAAGATCATGAGTTTCAACGACAAGGGCTGAAAGCATTTATCGATGCGGAAGAAAACTTCGAGGTTTGTGGCGAGGCGAGTCAGGCTTCCGGAACGGTTGGTGCGATTCTTGAGTCGCAGCCTGATGCGGTGATCCTCGATATTTCGCTTCCGGATGGAGACGGCTTGGAAATCACGAAGAAGCTGAGAGAAGCTTTGTTCAGTGGTGCGATTCTCGTGCTCACCATGTATGAAGAGTATCTCTATGCTGAGCGAATGCTGCGAGCCGGGGCCAATGGCTATGTCACGAAATTGATGGATCCTGATATTGTTTCCGCAGCATTGAACGATGTCTTGAACGGGAAGACCTACCTCAGCGAGGAGTGGTTGGCCCTGAAGTCGCAAAAGGGCGTTCAAGGAGAGTTGACCGAAGTCATCGACCGGTTGGAGCTATTGACCGATCGTCAGTTTCAGGTCCTGAGACTCATTGGTCATGGGAAGTCGAGTCACGCGATTGCGGAGGAGTTGGACATCGCGCTGAGCACGGTCGATGTGCATCGATCCAAAATCAAAGAGGCGCTGGAGATTTCCGATCGGAACAAACTCATCCACTTTGCGGTAACGCAGTTTGGAAAAGGGAAATGAACGACGGTTTTAAACCGCGATCGGCGCCTTGATGGATGGGTGAGGATCGTAGCCAACCAGCTCGAAGTCCTCGAACGCAAAGTCGTCGATCTCCTTCACTTGCGGATTGATTCGCATCGTCGGCAGCTCCCGAAAGTCGCGGGAGAGTTGCTCCCGCGCCTGTTCAAGATGGTTTTGATAGAGGTGCAGGTCACCAAAGGTGTGGACAAAATCGCCTGGCCTGAGATTGCAGACTTGGGCCACCATCATCGTTAGGAGCGCGTAACTGGCGATGTTGAAGGGCACGCCGAGAAAGAGATCTGCGCTGCGCTGATAGAGTTGGCAGCTCAGCTCGCCATCATTCACATAAAACTGAAACATGGTATGGCAGGGCGGCAGCGCCATGCTCGGCACATCTACCGGGTTCCAACCGCTCACGATGTGCCGTCGGCTGTAGGGATTGGTTCGAATGCCCTTTACCAGTTCAGCGATTTGGTCGATTGGCTCGGCATCTTTTGCGCCCTGCCAGCGACGCCATTGCTTGCCGTAAACCGGTCCCAGATCCCCATTTTCGTCCGCCCACTCGTCCCAAATCGTCACCTTGTTTTCGCGCAGATACCCAACATTGGTGTCGCCCTTCAAAAACCAGAGCAGCTCATGAATAATGGAGCGCAGATGCAGCTTTTTCGTCGTCAGGCAGGGAAAGGTCTCCCGCAAATCAAAGCGTGCCTGAGCTCCGAACACGGACAGCGTGCCCGTACCCGTGCGGTCATCGCGGGGTTTCCCTTCGTCCAGAACCAAGCGCAAGAGGCGGTGATATTCTCGCATCGCCCGACCTTAGCTTACTCTAACAGATGCGCAATCGGTCGAATTGAACTCCCGATTCCGTGAATGATGAACCATCAGCCTTCAGGCTCAAACATTCATCGGTTTGACGACGGTGAAGAACGTTAGATTTCCGGTCGTGCGGCAGTGTTGATCGGAATAGCATCAGACTCACCGAAAACCCCATGTCGCGACCAGGCAAATTCCTCCTTACAATCCTCTGGCTATTCTGCGTTCTCATCTGGTTCAGCAATGAAGCCGAAGCTGAGTCGCCCAAACCCAACGTGCTCTTCATCGCCGCTGATGACCTGCGCCTGAACCTTGGTTGCTACGGCGACGAACTCGCGGTGACCCCGCATCTCGATCAACTCGCGACCCGGAGCATCCGCTTCGATCGTGCTTACTGCCAATTCGCGAGTTGCAATGCGTCACGGGCCTCCGTCCTCACCGGGCAACGCCCCGACAGCATTTCCGTATACCGGTTGGGGACCGATTACCGAAAAACCGCTCCCGACGCAATCACCCTGCCTCAGCATTTTCGAGAACATGGCTATCACACTGAATCCATCGGTAAGATCCTCCACAACTACGGCAAATCGCACGACAATGACCGAGCCTGGTCAGTTCCGGCTCGTTTCGACAAAGTGAGCCACTTCCAGGATTACGCGCTCCCGGAAAACAAGGCGCAGAAAGCAACCGTTGCCGAATCCGCTCCGCTCGAAGGCCGGGACGATCCCTATGTCGATGCCGAAATCACAGCCGATGCGGTGGCGACCATCCACCGATTGGCAGAGAGTGATCAACCGTTCTTTCTTGCGGTGGGCTTCATGAAACCGCACTCGCCCTATAATGCTCCGCAAAAGTTCTGGGACCTCTATCAGCGCAATGACCTTTTGCCGCTCTCTTCGGAGGATCGTGCTACAAATATCAGTGCGTTGAATTGGCCGAAAGCCGGTGAGATCCGTGGCTTTGTCGACGTTCCTCGCAAGGGCCCCATTCCGGTGGAAACGCAGGCGAGAATGCGGCATGGCTATTATGCAGCGACCAGCTATCTCGACGCCAATATAGGAAAAGTGCTTCAGGCTTTGAAAGCAGGTGGACTTGCAGACAACACCATCATTCTCTTCTGGTCGGATCACGGGTATCATCTCGGCGAAAATGATCATTGGGCCAAGGTTACCGTGCGCGAACTCGATGCCCACGTGCCGCTCTTGGTGAGCGCTCCCGGACAGGTTCCGGGGACGAGTGACGCCATTGTGGAATACGTCGACCTCTTTCCTACTTTGAGCGATTTATGCGGCTTGCCGAATCCTCAGGGAATTGATGGTCGGAGCTTCGTTCCATTGATGAAAGGAACCACCGATTCCTTCCGTCCCGCCGCCCTGACTCAAAGCTCTCGCCCCTGGTCTGGGAAAGGTCCAATCCAGCAAATGGGCTATTCGATTCGGACCCCTAACTATCGCTATACTCAATGGGTCCAACTGGACAGCCAAGCCGTCATCGCAGAGGAAATCTACGACCTCAGAAACGATCTCTACCAACGCACCAATCAAATAGAGAATCCAGCCTTCAACGATGCCATTGCCGAGCATCGTCGTATTCTTGAAACAGAGCGTCTTCCCGGCGGTGAACGATGAAGTTGTGTTATTGAGGTTCTTCCCGGGGAACCAATTCATCATATTGGCTCGCGCTAACCCGATTCCAATTTGGCGACGATCCCCAGAGGGGAATTGTGGGGAGGGTGGATTCCCATTCGGCCAACTGACGAAAGAGTTCTTCGAGACGGGGCTTCTCCGTTGCTGCCAAGTCGTTCATCTCGCCGAGGTCTGAACCTGGTTGAAAAAGTTGGGCAGGACGATGGGATGGACGGATCAGTTTTTCCTCACCGTCGAGCACGGCCGCTTGTCCCTGGAGACGCCAGAAGAGCGTGCGGGGAGCACTTGATGATTCGTTGCCGCGCAGAATCGGAAGGAGGTTGATCCCGTCGTAAGCACCGTATTGGTCGACTGCACGTTTGCGGTTGTTTTTGTCTTCGTGGCTGAGCGGTTTGGATAAAGGGAGAGGGTCGGATTCTGCCGCGGAAAGGAAGGTGGGAAGAAGGTCGAGGGCTGAGACCGGCGTGGCGACTTCACCCGGAGTAAGAGCCTCCGGCCACGACCAAATCATGGGGATGCGAATCCCGCCTTCTTTCAGCGTGCCTTTCGATCCGGAAAGCGGCCCATTCCAGCTGGCGTTGGAAGTGGCGGCCCCATTGTCAGAAAAGAAGACGATCAACGTGTTCTCGAGCTCACCGTTTTCTCGAAGCCAGTTGCGAATCCGTCCAATCCCACGGTCGAGCGCGAACATCATCGCGGCATAGGTGCGCCGCTTGCTGTCGGTAATGTGGGTAAAGTGGGCAAGATCATCCTCGGTCGCATGCATCGGCCCATGAGGTGCGTTGTAAGAAGCGAAGAGAAACCACGGTACTTCCTTGTTGCTCTGCTCTTCCATCCATCGAAGCGCTTCGTCGGTAAAGAAATCGGTCAGGTAGTCGCTGGAGAATTCGGTGAGAGGTGTGCCGTTGCGCTCGATCTTATGCTTTCCCTCGTTCGGGAAGTAGCTGTGGCTGCCTGTTAGCATGCCGCAGAAAAAGTCGAACCCGCGCTCGTTGGGATGAAAGCCATCGCCAATGCCGAGATGCCATTTTCCGACCAATCCAGTAGCATAGCCGGCAACGCGAAGCTGATCACCGAGGGTATGTTCGCCTGGAGGTAGGCCGAGGAGCTCCGGGCGGGTTGGGTAGCTGGCATCGCCCTTGTTCAGATTGCCCTCGTAGCCGAAGCGGCGCGGATCCCGTCCCGTCATGATTCCGGCCCGGGAAGGAGAGCAGACTGAACTCGGGACGTATGCTTGTCGGCAGAAAACACCAGTCTGCGCAAGTTCATCGAGATGAGGCGTTTTCAGGTGCTGGCTTCCGGTAAAACCCAGATCGCCATAACCCATGTCATCAGCCAGGATGAGAAGGATGTTGGGTTTGCCTTCAGCGCTCGGCAAAGGCACGACGATGAGAAGAAGGACAAACGCGATCAGGGTAAAGGGTTTCATACGACGCTGAGCCTTGTCGTAAATCGCAACCGCGTCAATCATTCCCAAAAGTCCCTCGGGAGTGTTTGAAAAGTCGGTTAGTAGTCGAGCCACGCTTTTGCTTGGCTCCAGGGCAGAGGCCCAAAGGGCCAAGAAATGCCAGCCCGGGGCAAGTGAGGATACGAGCGCCGCCCCGGAGAGATCGACCTCCTGAATTTCGCGGCCTGTCCGGTCATTTCACCGAGCCGGGCAACCGAGTTCTCAGACATCTCCTGGTTCTACTTTGTTAAAGATGTCGAGATGAAGTAGAAA
>JBCDHN010000069.1:0-8635 GCA_038749915.1 Verrucomicrobiota bacterium
ACTTTGGAGCCCGCTTTCGGAATGTTGGAGCCCAGTACTTTCTTGCTGTTCATCAATAGGAGGAAAGTAAAGTAGGCGATGGGCAGCATGCTGAAGCCGATGATTGATGTCGGAATCGCGAGTGCGGCTTTGGCATTCGCGTTGCCCCAGAGAAATGGCCCCATGAATCCGGCAATTCCGGCGACGAGACAACCGATCAAGTGAATGGTGCGGTTCCCCGGTTTCCCAAACATCTCACAGAACGTGAACCCATTGATCAGCATCAAAATAATGATGGTGGACAGCGCCATTCCTAACACGCCGATTCCGAAGACAACTTGGGCGACGGTTTTCCCGGTTAACGGCTCGAGGGCGCTTGCCAGGTTTTTGTTGTCACGGCGCACCAGCATTGCCGCCATCTGTTTGTCGGCAAGTGGTAAGTTGGCCCGAACCTGATCCAATTCATCGGGTGACAGGGCTCCAATCGCTTTGCCGCCAAGGATCGCCTTGATTTCGGCATCGCTGGCACCGGCACGATCCTTGCGAATCTCAGCAAGCTCATCTTGGGAAAGCAGTCCGAACGCGTTCTCACCAAGCTCAGCCTTGATCCGACCATCGGCAATGTCGTTGAATCCTTTTGCCATGGCGGCCTCGACCTTTCCGGACTCATCGAGTACGTCGTCATATTTCGTGTGGAACTGGGACGCTGCGGCAATCACCACGCAGCCGGTCGCTAACACGAATGGAACAATCAGTCCGATCGACAGATCAACAATCGCAAGCGGACGATGCTCGGTGCCCCACTTTTTCTTCAGCATGGAGTAGGGGAGAAGGAAGGTCATGTTGATCCCGACCGCCGTGCCGAACGCCGTGATCATGATGTCGCGCTGGTCCGCGTTGATTTTGTTGGTCCAGTAGCTCGCGAAGTCACCTGTCGCCGCGATGAACTCGTTGTAGGTCGGTGCCGGATTCTGGAACAGCCCAATGTTGGGAATCAACCCATTGAATACCGCAGCCCAATCCAAAACGCCGGACGAGGATAGCGCGATGACCACGCCGAAGAAGGAAACCACAACGATTCCGACGAGGATCTTCAAAATCAGTTCGAACAAGGCGATTCCTTTGCTTCCGCTCTCATAAGAGTAATTCACGGCGAATGCGATCACCAACAGAACGGAGCAGATGATCCATGTAGGTACGGCTGACGCCCCCAAGTTCTGCTGCAAGGCCGCCGTTCCCAGCGCAAATTGCGGCATACACCAAACGATGTTCGCCATCGTCGCAGCGATGAGCCACGCCCAGCCCAAAACTGGTGAGACGTGCTCGTTAATCGCTCCAAACGGGCGTTGCCCCGTGCTCAGCGTCACATACGAAATCGCGCTCAACATCACCACCCCCAGAATCATCGCCAGGGGTTGGATCCACATCATGTTGTAACCCATGAACACGCCCAGATACATCGCGCCAGCCAACGAGCCGCCGCCGAGTGTGATCGCGCCCTGTAACCAACCGGGGCCAGACTTTTTCGTATAGTAACCAAACCGCTGAAAAAACGGTTTTTGGTTAATCTCAGCGAGTTCGGCGCGTTCCTGCGCTAATTGATCAGAGTCCATGGGATTTTTAGGGGTGTGAGCGTAGCTGTCGGGCGATTGTAGGGAAGCCTCGGTTGCCGTCAAGTTTCCCACGCGCCAGATTTCACACCTTTTCCACATCCCATGAAAAACGGGAAAGTTATTTCTCCAAGCCGGAATTGGAGCGATCCCAATCAGTATTGCGCCAGAAAGGGATCAAGACCGACCCCGCGCTTCGCCACAATCAGCGACGTCTGCTTGTAGCCAACGCCGAAGGGAAGCGGCTTCACCTGGAACTGTCCGCTCCCATATCCGCTCGCCAATCCGGGCTGATAGTGCTCGCGAAAGATGTCGAGCGTACCGGAATACTTGCCATAAAGCCGCACGTTGTATCCGCTTTGGGCAATCGCATCGAATGGAACCCCTGACGGATCCTGAACCACGGCATAACTCCGACTCAAGATGGCGCTTCGAATGTTCGAGAAGCTGTTGCGATGCATCAAATAGGACGCGCTTTTCAAAAACGTGGTCGGAGCCCCGGCGCTGGTCACGAAACTGAGAAAACTGCTGTTCGCGGAAATCCCGCTGTTGGAGAGATCCTTCTGGAAGTAGTAGACGCTCTTGCTGCCGCCGCTCGGCCCGGTGGCAAGAATGTGGAAACCGGGAGCCGGGCTGCTCAGCTTGTTGACCGACTGAATCCGATGACCAGTCCGCGCCATGAACGTCATCACGATCGGAAGCGTTCCCTGGATGCTCGTCCGCGACAGGTCGGCCCTCATGTCCTTCGTAATAAAGTAGCTGAAATTCGTCGCCGAACTCATCGAGGCCTTCAGGTTGTTCAGACTCGGCGAAAGGTCGGCGCCGGAAAGCGCGGCCAAGTCCGGGACCGAGCCGACCGGTTCGAGACCGACGAGAACGTAACGGCTCGCTTTTGGAAAAAACGCATGCGCATAGAGATAATCTGGTCCGCCGAACGGATAAAAGACGTTGCGATTGCTCACATCGCCTAACTCGGAACCTTGCCAATTTAGGATCGACGATTGGCGGGAACGTGCGAAGTAGTCGAACATCTTGTCCATGCTCGCATGGTGTTGCTGCCACGCAGATGTCCGGCGTTGATTCGCGAATGGCGAATTCATCCCTCCCGGCATTCCGGCAAGAAACCGTGCTGTATCGTTGATGCGATCATAGTCCTTCGCCGAATAGCTGGTTCCGAGATCAACGACTTGATTCTGCTTCTTGGCTTTTTTGCCAAATGCGGCCGGTTTTAAAAATCCGGCTTGGGTCTCGGTAGCATTTTTACACTGGGTCAACCCCAGAACGGAGACGAGAACGAGGAGAGTATACGCATGTTTCATGGTTCGTTCGTTTCGTGAGCCGAACGGTAATGGTTTTTGAAAGTTATGAAAGATCTAAAAGGCTCGAAATTCAGCGGTGATTTATGGTGGCATCATGCCGGAATCCGCTGTTTCTAGGGTGCGTCCATGACCGCCGATTCCTCATCTCAGGCTGATTCCAAGATTTCGCTCCTCACCGCGATCGCGATCGTGGTGGCGAACATGGTCGGCGTTGGCGTGTTCACCAGCCTCGGCTTTCAGGTGATCGACATCCCGTCCGGGTTTCCGATTCTCTTGCTCTGGCTGGTCGGCGGTGTCCTCTCCTTTTGCGGGGCGGTGTGCTACAGCGAGCTCACCGCGATGATGCCGCGCAGCGGTGGAGAATACCATTTGATCTCGGAAAGCTACCACCCCTTGCTCGGATTTCTGAGCGGCTGGATTTCCGTCACCGTTGGGTTCGGCGCACCGATCGCCGCTGCGGGGCTCGCCTTTGGAGAATACATGGGCGCCATCACCGGATCAGGTCGGGGAAAGCTCTATGCGGCCGTTCTCGTCATTCTGGTGACCCTAGTCCATTTGCGTGGAATTCGCACCGCCAGCAAGTTTCAAGTCAGCTTTACCAGTGGCAAAGTCCTCCTCATCCTTCTGTTGAGTTTCTCTGCATTCGTCATCGGGAAAGGACAAGGCGTCAGTTTTTTCCCCCAGCCCGGTGACCTGGATCTCATCTTCCAACCGGCCTTCGCCATTTCCTTGTTCTGGGTCATGTATGCCTATAGCGGTTGGAATGCAGCCGCCTATGTTGCGGGAGAAGTGCGCAATCCCGAGCGCAACGTCCCGCTTGCGTTGGTTTTGGGAACCGGTGTCGTTACCGTTCTCTATCTGATGCTGAACGCCGCCTTCCTGCACGTCGCGCCGATCGAAGAGATCAAGTTTCAGGAGGAAGTGGGTTTGATCGCAGCAACTTATATATTTGGTGAGCAAGGCGGCAAGGTTATGGGCTTGCTCATCAGTTTTGGGCTCATCTCCACCATTAGTTCCATGATCTGGGCGGGGCCCCGGGTTACCCAAGTCATGGCCGAAGACTATCGTTTGTTCGGATTTTTATCGATTAAGAATCGTTTTGGATCTCCCGGCTGGGCGATCCTGCTCCAAGCCGCAATTGTTCTTCTGCTACTCGCAACGAGCACTTTTGAAAGCCTGATCTATTATATTCAGGCATTGCTTTTCGTGTCCTCCTTTTTGGTCGTTCTCGCGGTGTTTGTCCTACGCTTCCGTCGGCCCGATGCCGATCGTCCCTATAAAACCTGGGGATATCCTGTTACACCCATCATCTTTCTCGTTGCGACCGTACTGATGCTGATCAAGTTCGCCTCCGAACGTCCCAGCGAAACGTTGTGGGGCCTGCTCACTCTCGTTTCCGGGTTTGCTGTCTACTATGCAGCGAAGCGTCGACAGGCGAAACCTGGATCATAGTTTCCAGTGATTGGGAAAATCCGTGTTGGGAAAAATGGCTTTGGCTTCCTTTAGCATTGCCAACCACTCGACAGGTCGATACCGCTGGGACAGATGAAATAACGTGAGCTGGCCAATACGAGATGCTTTCGCCAACCCAGCCACCAGCTTCGTCGTCGTATGATGATTACGGAGGGCCAACTCCAAATCGGCGTGATGGTATTGCGCCTCACAGATTACGGTCTCGCACCCCGCCAGCCAGGCTTCCAGCTTCGTCCGCGTCTCGTTATCGAGCAGGAAGTCGGTCAGGTAAGCCGCAGATTCTCCCTCGGTTTCTACTAAAAGATCAGCACGGAGTTTTGCCGCATCCAGCCGCTTCCCATCGACTTCAATTTCGTTGCTTCCGTCTTTCAGTGACTTGACCCAGGGACCCGGTTTCAAACCGGTCGCAAGAAGCTTGTCAGGGTCGATATTGCTGCGTGCCTTTTCCCGAACGAGAAACCCGAGCGATGGACCATGGTGCTTGAGTTGAATGGCTGAAATGGTGAAGTCCGGATCATCCAGAATCACCCCGTCCACGATTGGTCGTGGAGGAGAAGTCTCCGGTTTGGCAAAGGCCTCCGCCGTTCGAAAACGACTGCGCTCGATCCGGCTTGGCAACACATCGTTCACGTCCCAGATCCCAGCTTGGTCGGCATGCAAATTCCACCAGAACCCGCGAAAACGATGTTGCATGATCTCGATCGTTCGCGCCGGTCCCCAGATTTCGATCGGCTTCGTCTCCCGGTTGAAATTCGCCCGGAAGAAAGAGTCAAACCCCGCGATGTGATCCATATGAAAATGGGAAAACAAGAGGTGATCAATCTCCTTCACGTCAGATCCTCCCAAGCGCGACAACACCCCCTGTCCGCAATCAAACAACAGACTCACAATACGTTGCCCCGTGTCCACGCGCACCCACAGCGCATTATCGCGCCCGGGATTGCCAAGAACTTGGAGGTGAAGACTCATAATTTCGTCAGTATCGCGGGTCTACAGGCCCGCGCAACCCAACTCCTTTCCCGGTCTGCGCAACCGAACTCCCCTTGATCAACAGCCGCATCGAACGAAAGTTGATGTGTGAAGATCGACATCACCACTCCCGCGCTTCTCTTTCCCGCCATCTCCCTTCTTTTCCTTTCCTACACCAATCGCTTCCTCCATCTCGCTGCCCTCATCCGCCAGCTCCACCAAGACTGGATCGACCGCGGCGGCGACCATCTCAAACGCCAGATCGAGAACCTTCGCCTGCGTCTCCGCCTCATTCGCTGGATGCAATGGCTTGGCGCCGTCAGCCTCCTTCTTTGCGTCACTTCCATGATCGCGATCCTTCTCGATGCCCAAGTGTTCGCAACCCTCAATTTCGGCCTCGCCCTCATCCTCATGGCCTTTTCCCTCGCCGCTCTCATCTACGAGATCTGGCATTCCGGCGGCGCCCTGAAGATCCTGATGGAAGAGGTGGAGAAAGGTTCCTGAGCAGGCCGCAGCAGAGCGAATGAATTGCTACTGAAGGGCGCACAAGAAGCAATGGCCTCCCTGACACTATTCAGAAAACGCGTCGTTAAAACGAGCCTTTTCCCAACTTGTGGGTTGGAAGCCGCGATTCAGAGATTGGGATTTCTCCAGGCCGACCCGATTCGGTGCCCTGCGCGGGCTCAGGATCTGATCCTGCGCCATCGGGTGAAGCGGTATCGGGCTGGAGACTTGGAAAAATCCTACCCGAAACTAGAGCTGGAGGAGTGTTTTTTGTACGCCTACGGATTTTCGGCGAAAGACCTGTGGCAGCTCATCCATCCCAAAACAAAGAAAGCGATTACGGATGCGGAAAAGGAAGTGCTGGATCTGGTGGCCCAATTTGGACCCATGCATCCCACGCAACTGGAGGCGAGAATTGGTGGAAGGCGAGCCAAAAACAACTGGGGCGGTTTTTCTCGTTCTGCGAAGCTGGCCCTCGAATCCCTCCATCAACGCGGAGCGCTTCGGGTCCAGCGTCGCGAGAAAGGAATCCGGCTCTACGAGACCGCTGCTCCCCTCAGCCCCTCGCCGCTCACGGAGGAACAACGCTTTCAAGAAATCGTGGTCATCGCCTTGCAGTCGATGGGTGCAACCACCCGCAAGTTTCTCCTCAGCGAACTCTCCCATTTCGGCTATCTCGTGGCGAACCCCCGCGCCCGGAGGAGATGTGTCGAGGAACTGGTCACGGTAGGTCGGATTCGAGTCGATCAGGTTGATGCGGCGGAATACCTTTCCCTGGAAGAGGGAAAGGCTGTCCGAGGGCAGGCAGACAAGGTCCGGATTCTCGCCCCCTTCGATCCCATTGTTCGCGATCGAACCCGTCTCGAACACCTGTGGAACTGGACCTATCGATTCGAAGCCTATACTCCGAAAGCAAAGCGGAAATTGGGATACTATGCGATGCCCGTACTGTGGCGAGAAGAGATCATCGGCTGGGCCAATGCCACGGTGGAACGCGGGAGACTAATGGTGAAGATCGACTATCTTTCGCGTCGTCCCGACGAAGTCGAATACCAGGAAGCTGTGCAACAAGAGATCTTTCAACTTACAAGCTTCCTCAACCTCGAGGAGGGAGCTTTCGAAGCATCTTGGTGACAATTATCATCGAACCATGAAGAGCATGAAGTTCATGAAGGCACTGGCTTTAAGAGTCTCTTTTTCTGAAAATTCTTCATGTCCTTCATGCTCTTCATGGTAGAAATCACCAGTCATGAAACGTGAGTTTACAGAGGTATCGAAGCAAGTGATCGGTTGCGCGATTGAAGTGCATCGAGAGTTGGGTCCAGGCTTGCTTGAATCTACCTATCAGCAGTGCCTAGGGTATGAGCTGAAGATGAGTGGTTTGGAATTCCAAATCGAGCATCCCCTTCCTGTGAACTACAAGGGGCTGAAGTTGGATTGTGGGTATCGGGTGGATCTGCTCGTGGAGAACGAGATCATCCTCGAACTCAAGGCCGTTGATCAGCTCAAACCAATTCACGAAGCACAACTAATCGCGTATCTCAAGCTGGCTGGCATCCAGCAGGGTCTCCTCATCAACTTCAATATGCCAGTGCTGAAAGACGGATTGAAAAGCCTGGTCGTCTGAGGTGTTGAACCGTGAAGACACGAAGTTCATGAAGGCACGGGCTTCGGAGTTTTCACAGTTAAAGGAATCTTCATGTCCTTCATGCTCTTCATGGTAAGGAATTGATTGAAGAGCGCGAGGTCACGTGGTTGGCGCTACGGCAAAGGTGGTGCTTTGGCGATGTCCATTGTCTTGATCGAGCCGTCGGCGAATCCGACGATGGTTTGGCCATCAACGACGTTGGGATCGCGGATGACTGGGGTGTCCGGGGGCATGGCGTCGGAAGCGTCGCTGCGCAGCAAGACGTAGGGTTGGGTTCCGTCGCCGAGTGGACTAAGAAAGATTTCTTCGGGCAGCCCGGCTTGATCTTTGAGGGCTTCCATCGTTTTTGGGAACGCTCCTTCGTAATCCAAGGCATAAACGCGCATGGACAGCATGATCGTTCGCATGTTGGAGGTGGACTTCAGGATCTCGGCTTTCTCGGTTACCTTCACGAAGGTTGGGAGTGCCACCGCGCTGGAAATGGCAATGATCGGTCCAATAACCAGCATTGATGCTGACATGACGATGCCCGCGATCGCTTTCCCCCGGCCTGTGATCTGATTTGCCGGGTCTCCAATTTTGACCAACCCGATGATCGAGACAATGAGCCCGGGAATGGAAGTTAGTCCGCAGGTAATGATGGAGGCGATTCCGAGGACCAATCCCCAAATCGCGAGGGCGGAGGTTTTGAGGGTTGGAGCTTCCGCTGATCCGGGAGTTTCAGAATTTGGTGACGGTTCGGGGATGGGCATGAGAATGAGGTTAGGGGAGGTGGCGGAATGCGTCCAGCGAGGTTTTCGGACCAGTCTTTTTCTTGATCTTCATCATCATCTTCATTCCACATGGTTAAAGATGTCGAGGTGATGTAGAAAAGGGCCTCGCACTCGCTGGGGAGCATCAGGCGTATGGGCACTTCGGCGGATACGGAGATCCTCTTCTACATTCCTACAAAGTAGGATTAAGATGAAGATGGTTCGGTGGGTTCCTCGGGCTCAGGAGAGGGAGTTGGAGCAGGAGTTGGTGGCTTGAGGGAGTCGCGGACCATTTCTAAGATCTCGCGCGTCTTTTGCAGCGAAGTTTGGTAGCTCGCGTTGTCGGGATGAGTTTTGGTGAGGCCGATGAGCAGACTTTCG
>JBCDHN010000070.1:0-8625 GCA_038749915.1 Verrucomicrobiota bacterium
AAAAGCTCGGAAGCGGGGCGCCGAAGCAAAGGACGAGGATGAGCGCAAGGGATTTAAGGGGCATAAGAGATCACACCAATCTCTGAGGCCGAATTTGTCAATGAATCCGGGCGAAGTGACCCGTTTGACACTACCCGTTCGATCAGCCGAAATCAGGGAGCGTTGGAGCCGATGTATTGCAGGGATCCATCGGAATATTCCAGATATTGAGCGGCTTTGTCCTGCTCTTCGTTGGAAAGCCCCATTACGCCGAAGAACTGACCGGCAAAAACTCCTTCCGTGACGGTTCCTCCGGCAACGATCAAATCGATCGTGGAATTGAGATCAGCGCCCTCAAGATTGAGGCCGGCACCTTCGCCGCTGTGAAACACCGAAGCCAGGTTTTGCGCATTCCTTTTGTCCTTCGCCTCGTTGGTCGCATCGTTGATTCTGCCGAGTTGGGGAACGGCAACTGCGGACAAGATTCCGATCACGGCAATCACCACCAGCATTTCAACGAGGCTGAATCCATGAGAAGATGAGGGACGTGAGAGATTCATCGAGAGGACTGACGGTATAAATTATGGAAATTATAAGCGAGAATGACGATTTGGCTACCTCAATAAATCATTTTGAACCAGGTGAAAGGTTTTGGGGACAGAGTTGGTGAATTTATCTAAGTTTGGATTTTAATCTAAATTTCGAATAACTGATGATGCCCGAACTCGATCAACCCAAACCTGCTTCCCAATCACCGAGCACCGATCGCGCGCTTGATATTCTGGAGGCGATGAGTCACGAACCTTCTGGATTGACGCTCTCGGAATTGGTTCGCGCGACCGAGCTTCCGCAAAACTCCGTTTATCGAATCGCGAATGCCTTGCTTGCCCGCGGTTATGTCCATCGTCGCGAATCAGATAAGCGCTTTACCCTCAGCAATCGATTTTTCGATTTAGGGCGCCCCAAGGTCAACGAGAAGAGCTTGGTGGTTTGCTCTTACGAAGGATTGCAATGGCTGCGTGATCAAACGGGCGAGACGGCTCAGCTCATGGTTCGTTCAGGCAGGCACGGTGTGGTTTTGGAGCAGGTTGCGGGGTTGCACCCCATTCAAGTCTCGGGTGCGGTTGGAATGCGAATTCCTCTCTATTCCTGCGCCCCTGGCAAAGCAATTCTGGCTCATCTGCCGGACAACGAATTCGAGGGTTGGTTGGATTCGGTGACCTTGAAATCGTTCACCCCGAAAACCCTCAGCACGTCAGAAGTTCTCGTTTCCGATCTCAAGCAAACGAAGCAACGTGGCTATGCGGTGGATCGGGAAGAAGGCCTTGGGGGGATTCATTGTATTGCTGCTCCGATTCTCAACAGCCATGCGTATCCGGTTGCGTCGATTACGGTAATGGCTCCCGTTTTTCGCCTCCCCGAAGCGGGTTTTGATGACTTCGGAGCCAAAGCCCTTGCCGCTGCCAACATGATTCGGGATCGACTCCTCAATTAAGCCCCTCATGACCTCCATTATCTCTAGATTTCTCCTGGCTGGTACTTTGTTTGCAGCCAACTCCGCCTTCGCTTCGGAAGGGATTGAATTCTTCGAGTCGAAGATTCGCCCGGTCCTGGCGCAGGACTGCTACGAGTGTCACAACTCAAACGGGAAGGCGAAAGGGAAGCTGATTCTGGATCATCGTGAGCCGATGATGAAAGGCGGCAGTTCGGGTCCCTCAATCATTCCGGGAAACGCCGACGAAAGTCTGCTCATCCAGGCAATTCGCCATAAGTTCGAGGACCTGGAAATGCCGAAGGCGGGCGTGATGCTGGATGAAGCGATTATCGAGGACTTCGTGAAGTGGGTCAACATGGGCGCGCCCGATCCTCGTGATGCTCCGCCCAGCGCCGCTGAGTTGGCTGAGGACGCGGGGTGGGATGCGATTCTGGAGCGGCGCAAGGCGTGGTGGAGTTTTCAACCGATCGATGGCGAGATCTCTCCTCCGAGTGAAGGGCACGCTGTCGATGCATTCGTCCGCAGGGAATTGGAAAAAGCCGGACTGGAACCATCACCGCCAGCGCAGTCTCACGTGCTGGCGCGTCGTCTTTACTTTGCGCTGACCGGTTTGCCTCCAACGCCGCAGCAGATTGAGGAGTTCGAGAAAAAGGGGTATGAGGCGGCCGTTGATGAGTTGCTCGCCAGTCCTCACTTTGGTGAGAAATGGGCCCGGCATTGGATGGACTGGATTCGTTATGCGGAAAGCCATGGCTCGGAAGGGGATCCGAAAATTCCGAATGCTCATCTCTACCGTGATTATCTGATTCGCGCTCTCAACGCGGACGTTCCCTACGATCAGCTGGTCAGGGAACATGTCGCCGGAGATTTGTTGGCCAAGCCGAGGCTGAATACTGAACTTGCGATCAACGAATCCCTCATCGGAACGGCGCACTGGCGCATGGTGTTTCATGGGTTCGCGCCGACCGATGCGTTGGATGAAAAGGTTCGGTTTACGGATGACCAGATCAACGTTTTCACCAAGGCTTTCCTGGGCTTGACGGTCAGTTGTGCGCGTTGTCACGACCACAAATTTGATGCCATCAGCCAGGCCGATTACTATGCGTTGTTTGGGATTCTGGGATCGACTCGTCCTGCCAGCGCGGCGATCGATCTGCCCGAAAAGCGATTGGTGAATCGCGAGGCGTTGTCTGACTTGAAACCTGTGATTCGCGAGGCGATCGCGGCAGACTGGTTGGCCGCGCTTCCTGAATCGGTTCCACCCTTGAAGATTGTGGAACATCAGATGTCTGACGGGGGCGAGCAGTGGGATTTGTCGAACCCGGATACCTACAAGGCATGGTTTCAATATGGAGACGGGTTGGCCGAGAAACCCTCGGAAGCCGGAGAATTTGCGGTCGCGCCTCAGGGGGGCAAGGCACTGGTGGATGTCTTCCCTTCTGGCGTGTATTCAAATTTGGTGAGTGACAAGTCAGGGGCTGTGCTGACGTCTCCGGAAGTTCATCTCGACGGCGAATATGAGCTCTATGTCCATGTTCGCGGGGGAGGGGACGCAATGGCTCGCTACGTGGTTCAAAACTACCCGCGTAGCGGAACGGTTTTCAAGGTCAACTCACTGAAGGATGACGACAAACAGAGCGGATGGCGTTGGCTCAAATTTGACCTGGGATATTGGAATGGCGATGACATTCACATTGAGCTGGCAACGGCTCGTGACGCTGCGCTACTGGTCAAAAACAATGATCGATCCTGGTTTGGAATCCGGGAAGCGAGGTTGGTCAAGAAAGGGGAAAGCGGTCCTAGACCGGTGACGCAGGTGGTTGATGGGGCTGCCCTGAGAAAGGCCGTTGCCGCCTGGCGCGGCAATTCGATCAGCAATTTTGAAGCCCAGATCATCAGCGAGGCAATGAAACGCGGGATTCTGTCGAACGACACTCGTGATTTACCCACGGCCAAGCCGCTGATTGAGAAGTATCGCGAATTGGAAGCCGCGATTCCGGTCGCAACACGAATTCCCACGTTGGCCGAGTGGAAGGGGCGGGATCAACCTCTTTTCGATCGAGGAGATCACAAGAAACCGCTCGAACCTGTCTCGCGACGCTTTCTCGATGCGATCGACAACACACCCTACCAGTCAAAGATCAGTGGCCGTCTCGAACTGGCCGACGACCTGTTTCGCTCTGACAATCCTTTCACCCGGCGTGTCATCGTAAACCGGATTTGGCACCACCTTTTCGGACGCGGTCTGGTTTCGACCACGGACAACTTTGGCAGGCTTGGCGTCGAACCGACCCATCCCGAGCTGCTTGACTATCTTGCAATTCGTTTCGAGGAAGAGGACGAGTGGTCGCTGAAATCGGTGATTCGAGTTTTGGTGACGAGCGAAACCTGGCAACAGGCGAGTCAGCCAAGCGAATTGGCCGCTTCCAGCGATCCATCAAATAAGCTGCTTTCCCATGCCAATGTTCGGCGTTTGGAAGCGGAGGCAATTCGCGATCAGTTTCTTGCCGTGTCCGGAAGTCTGGACGCGTCGCAATTTGGCCCTCCAGCTTCGGGAACCTCGAGTCGTCGTTCGGTCTATGTATCCGTCATCCGGAACCGTATGGATCCATTTCTGGCAACGTTTGACGCTCCTGTCCCGTTCTCAACCAAGGGCAGTCGCGATGTGACCAATGTTCCGGCTCAATCGCTCATGTTGATGAACGACAAGTTTGTCGCGAATGCCGCCGCTAATTTTGCGAGGCGATCAGACAGCATTGAAGAGATGTGGTCACACGCCCTCGGCAGAAGTCCAACTACTGAGGAGTTGACCGCGGCGAGCGATTTCCTCGAAAGCACCAAGCAACGCTATCAACAGGTGGAGCAGGAACGCACTGAAATGGTGGAGCAAATTCGAGAGTTGAAGCAAGAAATGGCCTCGATCAAGCAACCGGTGAGAGTCCGCTTGGAACGCGAATTGATAGGCGAGGTGGAAGCCGCTCAAAACGGTCCTGAGCCATTTGCCCATTGGAAATTTGACGATGGGTTTCGTGACGAAATGGGGAATCTCGACGGCACGGCAAACGGCACGGCAAGGATTGAGGCTGATGCGCTGGTTCTTGACGGTGGTGGGTTTGTGAGCACGCCTCCGCTCAACCGGGCCTTCGAAGCGAAAACCCTGGAAGTGCTGGTTCAACTCGATGACCTCGATCAGCGTGGCGGAGGGGTCATGACCTTGCAGGATGTTCGCGGCAGCGTCTTTGATTCGATCGTGTTTGCCGAAACGGAAAAAGGGCATTGGTTAGCCGGAAGCGATCACCACCGGCGGACGCGAAGTTTTGGAGGCACGCCAGAAGTTGAAGCCGTCTCTGTTCCAGTGCGGCTCACCATCGCCTACGATGCTGACGGGACGATTCGCGCTTACCGCAATGGTCAGCCCTATGGGAACCCTTATCGTAAGGCCGACCTGATTCCTTTTGAAACGAAGCAAACGCAAGTTGTCTTTGGTCTTCGTCATGGGACTGGTGTTGGTGGAAATCGGATGCTGAGGGGCCGTGTTTTGGAGGCAAAGCTCTTCGATTGGGCGCTTACTCCCGACGATGTGGCCGCTTCTTCCCACGGTCGTCGTTACGTTTCCGACAGCCAGGTAATGGCGGCCCTGACTGAACGCCAAAAGGCCGACTGGCAACTCCTTGGCACCAGGATTCACGCTTTTGAAGCTCGGCTCAAACTCCATGGCCAACCTGCTCGTGAAAACCAGGCGTGGATCGATCTCGCCCACTCCATTTTTAACCTCAAAGAATTCATCTATGTTCGCTGAACTCTCCCGCCGACAAATGCTTGCCCGCGCCTCCAGCGGGTTTGGTCTGGTTGCGCTGTCAGGATTACTGGCTCCGAACGCGAAGGCGGCCAAGCCGAGGCCGAAAGCCAAGAACGTGATTCTTTGTTACATGTCAGGAGGCGTTTCCCATGTGGATTCGTTCGACCCAAAGCCAAGGTTGAAAAAGGAAGCGGGCAACGACATGCCGATGAAGGTTGAGCGGACGCAGTTCAACAACAACGGCAAAATCATGCCGAGTCCATTTACGTTTCGCAATCGCGGCGAAAGCGGGTTGCCAGTCAGCGATATTTTCGAGCGGATTGGAGATTGCGCAGACGATATCGCGGTGGTGCGATCCATAACGACTCCAGTGAATGAACATGCCCAAGGCAACTTCATGATCCATTCCGGGTTCCCGTTTCTGGGGCACCCCAGCGCCGGTGCCTGGATGAGTTATGGGCTGGGTTCGGCCAACGAGAATTTGCCCAGCTATGTGGTGCTTCAGAGTGGCCATGCGGTGGCTCCGCATGGCGGTGTGGGGCTCTTCAGCAGCGGGTTTCTTCCCGCTCAGCATCAGGCGTCTGTGATCAAAGCGGATGCCTCCCCGGCGATTCCGAATGTCGCGCCATCCCAGGTCGCTTCCATTCAGCGGGCCAGATTGGACTTCGTGAATCGTCTCGATCAGGGCTTCGCGAAATCGACCGGTGGAGATGAGGATGTTGAAGCGGCCATTATGAATTACGAGACGGCGTTCCGCATGCAGTCGGCCGTGCCGGAGGTGTGTGATCTTCGTGGAGAAAGCGAGATCACGAAGAAGCTCTATGGACTGGATGATCCCGATCCGGAGAAGTCAGCGTTCGCGCGCCAGGCACTGCTGGCCCGGCGTTTGGTTGAGCGTGGGGTGCGGTTTGTCGAGCTGTCTTGTCTGACCAAGAAAATCGGAGCGGGTGGAGCAGCCAATCCCTGGGATCAACACGGAGCTCTTGAAAATGGTCATCGTGCCATGGGTTATCAGGTTGACCAGCCCATTTCCGGATTGATCAAAGACCTCAAACAGCGCGGTTTACTTGATGAGACCCTGATCATTTTCACCGGAGAATTTGGCCGGACCCCGTTTTCGCAAGGTTCCAACGGCCGTGATCACAATCCGTTTGGATTCAGCGTCTGGATGGCCGGCGGAGGAATCAAAGGGGGCACCACCCACGGTGCGACCGATGAATATGGCTATCATGTGGTGGATGGAAAGGCCACGGTCTTTGATCTGTGGGCCACGGTTCTTCACCAGGTTGGGATCAACCACGAAAACCTCACCTATCGGTATGCGGGGCGCGATGTCCGGTTAACCGACGTCCATGGTCATGTCCTTCACGATATTCTCGCTTAGGCTTGGATGGAATTAGCGGCGGTGGCCACCGCCGGGTGTCGGGATTCCTTCAAATCTCCGCTCCTCGCAGGCCTTGACGAATCCTTCGGTGATCATTTTCAGCTCATCCCAGACCTGACGAATACGATCAGATTCGTCAGGGGTAATGGTGTTGTCTTCGGCCGCTTTGGTAATGACCTGAAGCAGCTCCGCAAACTGGTGCACGATCTCATTGGTTGCCGGAGCATATTCATATTCCCCCGCGCCATCGTCCGGGTTGCGGACAAAATGCCCCCCGGCTTGTTTGCACAGCCAATGAATGATTTTCTCCTCCCCGGTCAGTCTCATCAACTCATGAATTCGGTCGAGAGGGTTCCGGCTTCCGGAACCAAGCTCGGTGTTTGGCTGAGCCCATTTGTAAACCAGCGACAGTGAAACTCCCAAGTCGGAAGCTACCGCTTTCGGACTGGTTTTGTTGAGAGCTTCTTTAATTACCTCGTGCGATTCCATGACGCGATAGTTTGGAGGGACCGAGGCCAAATGACAAGCCGTCAGTTCACCGGATTCGGATTTTGCCGGGAACCGCGTTATTCGTCTGGTTCAATGATGGTCTCAAGCGTCTTTCCGTGCGGTGTGGGAAGGCCGGAAGAATCGAGATTTACGAAAACAATCTCCTCGATTTTGATGATGGTGTGATGCGTCATGATGTTTCTGACTTCGCACTTGAGTGTGATGGAACTGCGCCCCGTTTTCACCACTTTCATGCCCATCTCAAGCACATCGCCGGCCCGGGCCGAACTCACAAAGTTGATCTCCGACATCAGCTTGGTCACCACGTAGGGACTTTGCAGCATCGTGATGGAGTAGATCGCGGCTTCTTCGTCGATCCATTTTAGCAGGCTGCCACCAAACAAGCTGCCATTGGGATTGAGATCCTCAGGCTTGATCCACTTGCGGGTCAGATACTTCATGATGAGGGCAAGATAACCTCCCCTTGACCGCAGATCACTCCGCAGCCCGCATTATGGTCCAATTGGATACAGAAAATGCCGAAACCGGAGAAGTGGGCGTGGGACTCTCAGGAATTGGTGATGAGAGACCGGTTCACCCGCAGAATTTCGATTGAAAATCAGGTGGGTGATGACAGGGTTGCGCCCTTGCTCCCCCAGGGAGCGTAACTTGATTGAAATCATGTCGCAGGACTCTCATTCATCCAATTCGTTTGCTGGAAAGCTTGGTCTCGTAGGTAGCGGACTCACCGCCTTATCAATTTTCGTGATGCTGGGCATTTTCGGCGTCCGGCTTCTTGGGGCGATGTTCACCAACGGGCAATACATGGAGGATCCCGCAGCAGAATCATTGTCGACCGGGGCACCGGCTGCTGCAACCAGCTCTGCAGCCCCCGCGGCTGCAAAGCCAGCTGGCGGTGCGGCTCCTCCTGCGGCCGTCCCATCCGCTTCCGCAGAATTTGCCGCGCTTGGGCGCACCACTTTCGCAAACTGCGTCGCCTGTCACGGGGCTCAAGGAAAAGGACCGCCGATGGCGATGACGCCGCCGATGGCGCCAGTCTTGGCGGGGTCTGAACTGGTAAATGGTCCGACGGAGCCGCTGGCCTTAATTCTGTTGAAAGGCGTCGTTCCGGACATGACCCGCCACAGCGGGGCGATGATGGGTTGGGAAGCCAGCATGAGCGACGAGCAGATTGCCGCAGTGATTACCTACATCCGGATGAACTTCGGAAACACCGGCGGGCCGGTCAGTCCTGAGCAAATCGCTTGGGCACGAGAGAAATACGTTGGCAAACCAATGCCTCCACGCGCGGAAATAGAAGCAGTTACCGCAGAACTGCCTGAAGATTTGTAGGGTTTGTATCAACCCTTGGCTGCGCAACTTAAAGTGACCCGATTCTGCCGGTGGAATCGCCAAACTGACCGAGCGGCACGCCCATTTTCTCGGAAATACTGAGAAACAAGTTGGTCATGGGCTTGT